>JAVWLC010000178.1:0-950 GCA_036638175.1 Raoultibacter sp.
ATACGCCGAATTTGAGGAGCGCGACGTTACTCCTGCAGACGTGAGCCGTATTGCTGCGCAAAACGCCAAAGGCGTTATTGCCTCAATCGTGCGTGAAGCTGGCCGCCAGAGCATTTACGAAGAGTTTTCAAATCGTGTGGGCGATCTTGTCACCGGTACGGTGTTGCAGGGTACCCCCGATTTCACCATTGTCAAGATTCGTGATGGCGTTGAAGCGGAGTTACCGCACTACGATGTCAAGCGTAACCCTGGCGAGCGCAATGAGCGTCCCTCAAATGAGCATTATCGTCACAATCAGCGTCTTAAGACCCTGATCATTGAAGTACGTGATCCTAATTCCGATGCACCGAAAATGCGCGGAGAACAGGCTCGTCCTTCAATCGTGGTTTCACGCACGCACCCTGATTTGATTCGCCGCCTGTTTGAAATTGAAGTTCCTGAGATCTATGACGGCATGGTCGAAATCAAGTCGATTGCTCGCGAACCAGGCGCTCGCAGCAAGATTGCCGTTTCATCGCGTGAACCTAATCTGGATCCTGTTGGCGCGTGCGTTGGCCCTAAGGGCTCGCGCGTGCGCATGGTTGTTGAAGAGCTTCGCAATGAACGTGTTGACGTTATTCAGTGGCATGAGAATCCTGCGTCGTATGTGTCCAATGCGCTTTCACCTGCAAAGGTTACGCGCGTGACCATCGATGAGGACAGTCACTACGCCACGGTTATCGTGCCTGATGATCAGCTTTCGCTGGCTATCGGCAAGGAGGGTCAAAACGCTCGTCTTGCTGCCCGTCTTACGGGATGGCATATCGACATCAAGAGCACCTCGTTTGCTGGGGAGCCCCCAGCGACTGACAATATGCTGATCGACGAAGACACCGCCGTTGATGACGAAGCAGGTTTATGCGCTTTCGTGAGCGAAGATGGAGTTCGTTGCCGTAACCATGCCCGTCCGG
>JAVWLC010000178.1:960-5634 GCA_036638175.1 Raoultibacter sp.
AAGCTGGCAAGATTGAGCTTTTCCGTATTGTTCGTGCAAGCGATGGAAGTGTGGCTTTCGACAAAGCGGGTCGAGCACCAGGCAGGGGAGCGTATGTATGCTCTGAAGCCTGTCTCGAAAAAGCTGTTTCACAAAAACGGTTGGATCGAGCGCTCAGGACATCACTGAGCACTGAAGATTACGAACGCATCGCTGCAGAGATAGCAGATGCGATGCGTAGAGTTACTGGAGAATGAGGAGAGTTATATGGCCGACATGCGTGTACATGAGTTGGCGAAGGAGTTCGACATGTCCAGCAAGGAGATGCTCGATCGGCTACAGGAGATGAAGATCCCTGCTAAAAGCCATGCGAGCATGCTTGCTGATGCCTACGTCGCCAAGATTAGGAAGAATCTCGAACCCGAGATCAAGCAGCGTGCCGGTCAGCTCGAAGATAAAGAAGCTGCGAAATTAGCTGAAGAGCAGCGCGCGATAGCCGAGAAAAAGGCCGAAGAAGAGCGCGAGCGTCGTGAAGCGGTTGAGCAGGAGCGTGCTCGCCGTGAAGCTGAGCGTGCGCAGCGCGGTGGATCCTCGTCGGGCGAAGAAGACGGAAGCGATGCGATTGATGCTGATGAGGCATCTGATGACAACCAGTCGTCTGCGTCTCAAGCCTCTGCGTTTGAAAGTCTTGCGAGCCAGATCGAAAGCGAGAAGGAGCGCGTGATTCGCGAAGCAGAAGAAGCGAAGGCTCGCGCTCGTGCTGCTGTGCTTGCCAAAGAGGTTGCTAAAAAGCAAGCGGTTGCCGAAGCGCTTGCTTCTCGCCGTTCAGGCGGTAAAGCTGCCAAGCCTGCGGAGCCCGTGAAGAAAGCTCCCGTTGCAGGTGCGAAGTCTCGTTCCTCGTTCGATTCGCTGCTTTCCCAGATCGCAAGCGAAAAAGAGCGCATGGATCAGGTTAAGGTTGAACGCAAGAATGCACCCAAGCAGGCTCAGGGTGGTAAAGATGCGGGACGCCAGAAGCCACAGCGCAATGAGGGCAAAAAGCAGAATGCAAAAGCCGCTGACCATTCGTTTGAACCTGATGTTCCCGAGCTCGAGAACATGAGCACCGAGGATCGTTATGCACAGATGGCGGTGCAGGCTGAAAAGCTGCAGCGTGACAAGGTGCTTGCGGAAGCTCGTGCGGCGGTTGAGGCTGCAAGTCAAGAAGGCGAAGGACGCCGTAAGAAGCGTAAAGAAAAGCGTGAAGCGGAAACTCGTGAGCGCCTAGAGATTGAAGCGATCGAGAAGGGTCTTGATCCTGAACTCGTGCTCGATGATTCTGTCGTCGAGGTTGTGCAAGGTGCTACCGTTTCGAAATTCGCAGAATTGCTCGCAGTTCCGCCAAACGATATTATCAAGCGTCTCTTCATGCTTGGACAGGTGCTGACGCTTACTCAGTCAATGAGCGATGATCTGATTGAGCTTATTGCTGATGACATGGGCCGCAAGATTCGTGTTGTATCGCCTGAAGAAGAGTTTGCTGTCGTCTTCAATGATCGCGAAGAAGACTTGAAGACGCGTCCGCCGGTTGTTACGGTTATGGGTCACGTTGACCATGGCAAAACTTCGCTGCTTGATGCAATTCGCCATACTGGTGTTGCTGAAGGTGAAGCGGGCGGCATTACGCAGCATATTGGTGCATCGGTTACTAATATCGATGGTCGTCAAATTACGTTTATTGACACCCCTGGTCACGAGGCGTTTACGGCCATGCGCGCTCGTGGTGCGCAGGTTACCGACGTCATCGTTTTGGTTGTTGCTGCAGATGACGGCGTTATGCCGCAAACCATTGAGGCAATCAACCACGCGAAAGCCGCTGATGTGCCTATCGTTGTGGCAGTCAACAAGATCGATAAAGCAGGAGCTAATCCTGATCGCGTGCGTCAAGAACTCACCGAGTATGGTGTTATTCCTGAAGAGTGGGGCGGCACGAACATGTTTGTTGAGGTTTCTGCAAAGCAGAAGCTTCACATTGATGATTTGCTCGAAACCATTTTGCTGCAGTCAGATGTACTTGAACTAAAGGCAAACCCCGATACGCTCGCATCAGGCTTCGTAATCGAAGCTAATCTCGACAAGGGCCGTGGTCCTGTTGCAACCGTACTCGTTCATCGCGGTACACTTCGCGCTGGTGATTCCATTGTTGCAGGTGCATCATATGGTCGCGTGCGCGCACTGGTGAACCCTCGCGGAATGACGGTTGACGCGGCATATCCCGCAGACCCTGTTGAGGTCTTGGGCTTGAACTCAGTTCCGACCGCAGGTGATGAATTCCGCATCTTCGAAGATGAGCGTGATGCGCGTAAGCTCGCTGAAGAGCGTGCGTTCCGCAATCGTTTGGCGGAGCAGGAGACGAAGTCTCACATGAGCCTCGATGATCTGTTTAGTCGTATTGAGGCTGGTAAGCAGACCGATCTTAACCTTATCGTCAAAGCTGACGTGCAGGGTTCAATCGAAGCACTGCGCGATGCGTTTGAGAAAATGGATCAATCAGAGGTCCGTATCAATATCGTACACTCTGCGGTTGGTGGTATTACTGAAACCGACGTGACGCTTGCTGCGGCATCTGACGCTATCATTATCGGCTTCAACGTGCGCCCGACGGGTAAATCGAAGTTGCAGGCCGAAAAGGAAAAGGTCGATATCCGTCTGTATCGCGTTATCTATCAGGCTATCGAGGATATCAACGCTGCACGTGTTGGTCTTCTCTCTCCTGATATTGTCGAGCAGGATACGGGCATCGCTGAGGTTCGTGATACCTTTAAGGTACCCAAGGCAGGCACTATCGCTGGTTGCTATATTATCGAAGGCGAGATATCTCGCGATGACAAGGTTCGTATTGTTCGCGATGGTACGGTTATCTTCGAGGGTACTATTGACTCGCTTCGTAGGTTCAAAGACGACGTCAAGTCCGTCAAGAACGGTTACGAGTGCGGTATTGGAGTTACGGGTTACCAAGACATCAAGATTGGTGATACGATCGAAGGCTACAAGGTAGTCGAGGTTGAGCGTACCGAGTAAGCGTATCACTGCATGTAGTATATTCGCAGATGGCTCGGGGTGTCCCTTACCGAGCCATCGGCTTTTGACAGGTCTTTTAGATCGGAGGCGTACCATGAAACAAAGTTCGTCGAACAGAAGAGTCAACGAGCAGGCACGCGAGATTATCGCAGGCATTTTACTGTTTGAGATATCAGATCCCCGCCTCGCCCTTGTTACCATCACTGGTTGCGAGGTCAGCTATGATCGAAGTGTTTGCAACGTTTTTTACACAACAGAACCAGAGCGCTATGAATCGGTTGCTGATGCTTTCGCGAAGGCGTCGGGTCGTATTCGCTCACTCATGGCAAAAGATCTCTCGTGGCGCATAGCTCCTGAGCTGCGTTTTATGCTCGATGAGAGTGTCGATCAGGCTGAACGAATTGCTACGGCGCTTCAGCGGGATGCGGCACGCAACGTTGGAGATAATGAAACAGCAATCGATGAAGATGCAGCGGAGAACAACGATCTTGGCGGCGCGCATGAAACCGCTTCCAAAAAAGACGGGAATGCTTAGTCATGACGGTGACACCTCAGACCAACACTGATCTTAACGAAATCGCACACGTTTTACGTGATGCTGATACCTTCGTGATCTGCGGACACGTAGGTCCTGATGGTGATTGTCTTGGCTCACAGCTCGTTGTTTATCATGCGCTTAAGGCTCTTGGTAAGCAGGTGACTTGCCTGCTTGCAAAAGCTGAAATCATTGAAGAAGGCTTGCTATTTTTACCTGGCATTGAAAGTATGGTGCAAGCTTCTGAGTATCAAGAGTCTCCTGAGGTATTTATCTCCGTCGATGTGCCTACCGCTGAGCGTCTTGGCGATGCCGCGGCAGCTGTCCGAGCGAAGGCCTCACTGACGGTGACGGTTGATCATCATGCACATGATGAAGTGGTTTCGCGCTATACCTATGTCGATCCTGATTCGGCTTCGACAACAATGCTTGTTTGGAGGCTCGTAGCTGAACTGGGAGTAGAGCGCACGCCAGCCATTGCAACGTGTGCTTATACGGGTCTTGTGACCGATACGGGTCGTTTTCAATTTCAGAATACCGATAAAGCAGCCTTTGAAGCAGCTTTTGAGATGGTCGAAGCAGGAGCAGACCCCGCTTTTGTTGCACAAAATGTATTCCAGAGCAGGTCGCGGGCTTCGCTTTTTCTTGAAGGAATTGTCCTTTCGCGCATGCGCTTCGCCGAAAATGGGCAGTTTGTTATGAGTTATTTAGCACGGAGTGATTTTGAGGAAACCGGCGCGGTTAAAGCTGACGCTGAGCCTCTCATCAACGTGTTGCGTTCGCTTTCGGGTGTTCGCGTTGCTTGCATACTGCGCGAAGAGCCTGAGCATGTTCGGGGAAGCTTTCGTGCCAAAGATGACACAGACGTTGCCGCTATCGCAAAAACGATGAGCGGGGGAGGCCACAAGGCGGCCGCAGGTTTTACGCTGCATGAACCGCTTGAAGATGCCATAGTTCGTGTTGACAAAGTCGTGCGTTCTGTCCTTTCGAGCGAGAGTACTGTGTTTAACGATGCCGCAACGGCAAAGCAGGCGGAGGATAACCGCTCGTGAAACGTGGAACTTCGGGCTTGTCCCTTGTTGTTGGCATTAAAAAACCCG
>JAVWLC010000179.1:0-2233 GCA_036638175.1 Raoultibacter sp.
GCGTTACTTCTTGGTCTTGCTTGCTCTTGCGTTCATATGGTTTCTCTTTACGCAGAACCTTGTTGTGACAACGTTTATCATACCAGGCATTTGCTTGGTGGCGCTTGTTTTCGACACTGTTTTAGTGTCCGTGTTTAGGGGAACCTTTGTAACAGGGTACGCAAAATACCTCCTCTTTGATGTATTGCTGGGCTTGACGCCCATCGCACTTGTAGCGTTTGGACTTACGACCTGGAACCTGCTTGCCTACATCAGCGCATTTGCTGCGAGCGTGTTCTTCTTAGGGCTCCTTGTGTTCATGCGCAAGCAGGTGGTAGAAGAGATTAGGAAACTGTTCGCAACGCGCTGATACGCGGGCGATTATTGTACGGGCGGATTAGCGGAAATGGAACGCAATGAACATTCAGATATTTGGAACAAAGAAGAGCTTCGATACAAAGAAAGCTCAGCGCTATTTCAAAGAGCGTCGCGTAAAATTCCAGTTCATTGACCTCAAAGAAAAGGAAATGAGCAGGGGCGAGTTCGAATCGGTCTGCCGCGTGGTGGGCGGGGTTGATAAGCTCATTGACCCCAAGGCGAAAGACGAAGATCTGGTTGCCTTGCTTGCCCATTTGTCTGCCGATCAAACGTTTGACAAGGTCTTCGAGAACCAGCACATCATGATGGAGCCTGTGGTTCGCAACGGTAAGCAGGCCACGGTCGGCTATGCACCTGATGTCTGGAAGCAATGGGAATAGACCAGCCGAACTAACCCGCGATCACGCAAGGAAGCGTGTCTATCCAGCTGATCCTTCGCGCGGCGGGAAGCTGAACGTTACGCGCCCGCTTTGAGGATCAAGGACAAGGGCTGCATCAAACTTTTCGCCCTTCTTGCTGGTGAATCCTTTGTAAACAGGCGTTTTGCCTTTGGTCACCAGGGCGCCAAGCTGGTTTTTCGTCAGCTCCTTTTGGGCCACTTTGCCCCAGATGGTATACGAGCACTTGGTAAACGGGTAAGCCGCGCATCCCACGCCTGCCGAGGTGAACCGCAAGGGAGATCCGCACTGGGGGCAGGTTGCTCCTGCAAGCTCAGGGTCGGGCTCTTTGAGGTTGACAATAACGCCTGATGATTGGTTGACGCTGGCGCACCAAAGGCGTGTCTGCTCCTCGATATCGCGGACGAAAACCTCCATGCTTTCGGTTCCGCCCTCGATAGCTTTCAGCCGTTGCTCCCATTGTGCGGTGAGGGTTGCGCTCTTGAGATCGTCAATCGGAAGCGTCCTGATGACCTGGATGCCGAAGGGTGTTGCGTGAATCTGCTTCTTTTTGCGTTCAATAAACCCGCGTCCAACAAGTGTCTCGATGATGCCTGCTCGGGTGGCGTCCGTGCCAATTCCCATGTGCCGCGGATCGGAAAGAATCTCCTGATAGTCCTCGTCTTCAAGCGATTTGCCTGCCGACTTCATGGCGGAGACCAGCGTTTCATCGGTGTAGCGCTTTGGCGGCTTTGTTTCCGTTTTCTTCACTTCGAAAACGGCTGGATACGTACAGTCTTTTTCGATAGGTGGCAGCGTGTCTTTTTCGCGCTTGGGCATGGCGTCAACTGCCCACCAACCTTTGTTGCGGATGATGGTGCCGCGCGCAATAAAGCGGTCTGGCTTGCCGTCGGGACCGCATATGGTTGAGCCGACGCTAACGCGCCCGCTGGTTACTGGCTCACATGTTGGCGTGGCAATAGCAAGGTGGGTCGCGGTGGTTTCTTCCACAAGGGCGGCGGGGTAGTACAGGCGGATGAGCGACTTTGCTATGAGATCATAGAGATCGGTTGCTGCAGGTGAAGCGCCCTGCGGGATTTTTCCCGTGGGGACAATGGCAAAGTGAGATTCCACCTTATCATCGTTGCAGGTGCTTGGCGGAAAGTTGTCAACCGACGCGCTGGCTACGAAGCGCTTGTAGCGCTCGCAACGGCCGAGGATTTCAAACACCTTGTGAACGGTAGGTGCCATATCGCTTGTGAGATATTGGCTTGACGTGCGGGGGTACGTGATGAAGCCCTGTTCGTAGAGCTCTTGCGAATAGTCGAGCGTTTGCTGGGCGGTGTATCCGAGCTTTTTATTGGCATCCATCTGCAAAGTGGTTTGGGAATACAGCAGGGGAGGATTCGTTCGCTTTTCTTTGACCTCAAGCGAATCCACGCGCAGATCACACTGGTTGACGCGGGCAAGGAGCGCTTTTGCGGCTTGTTCGTCTTCGG
>JAVWLC010000179.1:2243-2666 GCA_036638175.1 Raoultibacter sp.
GTCTTCGGTTGAGCTCAGCTCGCTTTTGGCCGTGTAGCTTTCGCCATCAGGCATGGTGGCGGTTGCGGTGGGGGTAAACAGCGATTTGCTGGTGAAGTTTTGTATGGCAAGCTCGCGCTCAACAATCATGGCAAGCGTGGGTGTTTGCACGCGGCCAACGCTCATGGTTTTGCTGACCCCGCGCATGAAGTGCAGTGTGCTTGCGCAGGTGAGGTTGATGCCTACCACCCAATCAGCAATACTGCGAGCGCGCCCCGCAGCAACTATGTCTTGCCGCGTTTCGCCATCGATAAGATCAGAAAATGCCTTGCGAATACCGCCAGTGGTCAGCGAGTCAATCTTTACGCGCTGATAGGGTCCTGTGTAGTCGATGAGCTCGCAGACGTAGGCAAAGATGAGCTCTCCTTCGCGGTCATCGTCTGT
>JAVWLC010000179.1:2676-5626 GCA_036638175.1 Raoultibacter sp.
CATATGATGGTGTTTTCTGGCTTGAAGACATCAGCAACAACGGTAAGCTGGCTTTCAACTCCGCGATCAGGCTGAGGCGCAATGCGATAGCTGTCGGGGATAAACGGGCAGGGCCTGGCTTGCCAACTCTTGTAGAGGGGGTTGTATACCTCGGGGTACACGAGCCCTCCCATGTGGCCGAACCCCCACGTGACAAAGATCTCCTCACCAGATTTTCCCATGCCGCTCATAAAACCTGAACCCTTGCGCTTGGCACCAAGGGCCTCGGCAATTTTGCGTCCGAGGGAGGGTTTTTCGGCATAGATCACAATCACGGAGGTTCCTTTAAGGGCAGTTGATCGGGGTATACAGGCAAGTTTTCGGCTTTCGAGCTATCCATTATAAGGCAAGACGATGGTTCCTCCGAAAAGCTTTCGCGGCGTTTTTGTCCAAGCGAAGCCGCATGCAAGATGGGTGGGGTATCGCTTGGCAAACCGTAGCGTTCTGTGAGCGAATGATGGAGACCAAGAAATTAATCGGTAAACGGTAGGTACGGTAAACCTGCATGAAATGCAAAGGACGCACTAGTTTTCTGCATGGCTGCCAAGCGGCCTTCCAATTTCTTCGATAAATGACAAAACCCGTACTTTTCCGCGAGTAAACAATCTTCCAAAAAGCATTTTGTGCACCTGCACAAAAAGTTATAATGCAGCCTTCCGAAAAGCTTGGAGTTCATGGGAACAGCCAACGCGGAAGCAGGCCAGTGTGGTCCTGATTGCAGATATCGTAATTGAAGCACTCAACAGGAAGGTACTATCATGAGCGGTGACAACGTAGTATTGGCAAGAAATACCGAAGATGCGCCCAAGAGCTCCTTGTACTCACAGACGGTAGCGTTTTCTCATTACAATAACCTTTCGGCACAGTTGCCCATCGACCCCAAGTCGGGCGAGCTGGTAGCAGGCGGCGTCAAGGAACAAGCCGAGCAGTGCTTTAAGAACATCAAGGCAATCGTCGAGAGCATTGACCATGGCATGACCGACGTCATCAGGGTCACGATTTTCCTCAAGAACATCAAGGACATCGACGTTGTTGATGCCGTCTACAAATCATTCTTCCCAACCTATGTTCCTACGCGCACCGTTGTTGCAGTTGCTGCGATGCCCATGAACGCCCTGGTGCAAGTTGAAGCACTTCTTTCAAATGGCGAAGGCACCATCCCCAACGCTCCGCAAGCAGGCGATTTGGTCAAGTACACCAACAACACAGCCCTTGCCCCACTGAGCGATCTGTCGACCCAGATTGTTGCTTTCTCTCACTACAGCAACGTAACCGCTCAGCTTCCTCTTGATCCTATGACTGGCCAGATTGTGGTTGGCGGCGTGAAAGAGCAAGCCGCACAGTGTCTATCGAATATCAAGGCAATCCTTGCAAGCATCGATGTTCCGTTTGACGACATTGTTAAAATCAACATCTTCCTGAAGGACCTTTCCGCTGCAGAGGCAGTTGACGAGACCTATTCTCGCTTCTTCCCCGATTCAGCTATTGCTCGTGCGGTAGCGTATGTTCCTGCACGCACCGTTGTCGAAGTTGCCGCATTGCCTATGCACGCTTTGGTGCAGATTGAAGCTGTGGTATCTCACGGAGATGGCACTCCTCCTCAGGCTGTTGAAGACAGGCATGGTCTTATCCTTGAGGCGAACAATACGGACGGTGCACCTGTGTGCTCTCTTTCGACCCAGACCGTTGCGTTCTCTCACTACAACAACACCTCAGCTCAGCTGCCTATCGATCCCAAGACGGGCGCTCTGGTTGCTGGTGGCATCAAAGAGCAAGCCGCACAGTGCTTGCAGAACCTCAAGACCATCATCGAGAGCGTTGATCACGTCATGGAAGACGCCGTTAAGGTGAATATCTTCTTGAAGGATATCGAAGACCTTGAGGCTGTAAACGAAGTGTACGCAATGTTCTTCCCAGGCGGCACCCCTGCTCGCAGGGTTGTTGGTACTTCAGCGTTGCCCATGGACGCCTTGGTCCAGATCGATGCAATCTTCGGAAACGCCGAAGGCACGCCTCCGATCATCTAATAGGTGGATGTAGGTTGAATGATAGAGCTCCGAAGTTGCGGTTATGGCTTCGGAGCTCTTTGTTGGTCCTGACTTTCTTGTCCCATGATTTAGCGACTTCTTCAAGGCCTGACCCGCTGCTATACTCATTGAGGTCTATAAGTAAAACAGCAGGACGGAACAGCGTCATGAAACGCACTCATCTAACTCAAAACATACTTAGTAGTACATTGCGCATGTTACTTGCGGTAGCTTTGGTATTAGGACTTGCCCCCGCAATAGCGAATGCTGATACTACGGTAGGTGTTAAGGTAGAAGCACCTGCTCAGGTCAACAAGGTAGTTGAGCTTGGGTCTGATGATGGGGCATTGGCTCCCGACAATGTTGATAGTTCCTTGAGCGAAGTAGTAAGTCCTGAGTCTGCCCCCGATCAAATCAACTCTGCAGTACCACTGGACCCCGACACTACACCCAAGCCCTCCCAAATCACCTCCGACGTCACCCTCAGCACCACCCCCGATACTCAAACCGAGGCTCTGTTGGTAGACGGCCTTACCTATCTAGTAGACCACACCTCACTATCAGCAACACTCACTGGCTGGTATGGCAACGCTCCTACAGGAGATCTTTCAATCCCCTCAGAAATCACCGACGGCAAAAACACCTTCAAGGTGCAATTCGCTGGGGGGGGGACTTTTTAGGCCTAAATTCGAGTGAGTCCCAAAACCCAGAAACCTCTCAAGCAATCCAAAAAAATTCGAGCACCAAAACCCCTGATTTTCCCATCTTCAAAGACTGCCCCAACCTAACGTCAGTCACCTTACCTTCAACAATCACATCCATCGGAAGTACTGCCTTTGAGCAGTGTCCATCACTTGCATCCATCCACGTATCTCCTCAAAACA
>JAVWLC010000180.1:0-5595 GCA_036638175.1 Raoultibacter sp.
CCACGCAAAGAGCCAGATCATCTATCTCTTCGACGGAGATGAGGCAGGTCAGCGCGCCGCGGACCGCGCACTTGGCTTCATAGACCGCACCATGACGCCAGGCGATGGGCGCATGAAAATCGAGCTTGCAGCGGTGACGCTTCCCGATAATCTTGACCCTGCTGACTTCGTTGAGAAACGCGGCGTTGAGGCGTTGCGCGATCTTTTGACTGCGGCAGAGCCGTTGCTTAAATACGGTATTACCCGTCGCGTGGCCCGCTATGATCTTTCGTCGGTTGAGGGTCGCGATTCGGCACTCGCTGATGCGCTTTCTATTCTTGCTCCCATCAAGGATTCTCTTGTTGCAAGAGAATACGCGTTTCAGATTGCAAACATGGTACGGGCAAAAGATTCTGACTATGTACTCAAGCGCCTCGAGGAACTTGAGCCGCCTAAACCGTATGAGGTACATGATCAGAAGGACGAAGCTGCAGCACCGCAGCCTAAAAAGCAACCATCACTTTCACCGAGTGAAGTTTCGCGGCGACGCTTTGAGCGAGAATTCTTGAGTCTCATTGCGCGCCACCCTGAAGAGGGCTTGCGATTTGCCGATGCGCTGGCGCAAACACAATGGCACGAATCGGTGCATGGCTTACTTGCGCAGAGTATCTTAGATACGCTTGCGGCCAATCCAACAGCTTCAGGTCCTGAGGTTATTACTGCAGCTCAAAATACTATTACGGCAGCGTCAAGCATTCTTACAGCGGGCTCTATGGCCGAAACGTCAGGGGCTGAACAGCTTGCCGCGCATCTTGCAGAAGAGCTTGCCATTGGGGACATGGAAGATGCGGTAGCGGCCCTTAAGGCAGAGCTTGCTCGCGCTGAAACTATGGATCCGCAAGAATACGAAATGTTGTTCGAGAGCGCGGTGGCAATGCAAAAGGAACTTGCTCGCAGAAGGCAAGCGCACCGACCTGCATAACAACCGTAATGTTCATGATGATCTGGATTATCGTGTAGTTTGTTATACTCATCTCAGAAGAGAAAGGAAGCCAGCATGAGTTCTTTTATCTGGCTCGGAGTTGCAGCGGTTATGGGCGTCATCGAGATATTTTCACTCGGTCTTATCACCATGTGGTTCGTAATCGGTGGCTTGGCAGCTTTTGTTGCAAATATTCTCGGCTTCGACATCATTGTGCAGCTGGTGGTGTTCTTCGTTGTTTCCATCGTGTGCCTTGTTGTTTTGCGTCCGGTATTTTTGAAGTACCGCAAGCATGGCGAAAAGGAAGAGCCGAATGTTGTCGGGCAAAACGCTGTCGTCGTTGAGCTTATTGATAACGAAAAGCTCGTTGGTCGCGTTGAAACGGCGAATCATATGACGTGGTCAGCGCGGAGCGCAAATGGTTTAGTTATACCGGCTGGTGAAACAGTCGTCATCACAGACAGAGAAAGCATTACGCTTATCGTCGAAAGGAAGCTTTCATGAATGCATTGATTGTTGTTGCCGTATTAGTTGTTCTGCTAGTCCTCTTCTCTGTGACCTGCATAAAGATTGTTCCTCAGGCATCGGCGATGGTTGTCGAGCGTTTGGGTTCGTATCTTACTACGTGGCAGACGGGCTTACATATTAAGATTCCGTTTATTGATCGCGTGCGCAGTGGCATTTCGCTCAAAGAGCAAGTGTTTGATTTTCCGCCGCAACCTGTTATTACGAAAGACAACGTTACCATGTCTATCGATACGGTTGTATTTTTCCAGATCATGGATCCAAAACTGTATTGCTATGGTGTTGAAAATCCGATCATTGCCATCGAAAACCTTTCCGCAACCACGCTTCGTAATATTGTGGGCGATCTCGATCTCGATACTACGCTCACCTCGCGTGATGTTGTGAACTCCAAAATGCGCGCCATTCTTGATGAGGCAACTGATGCTTGGGGTATTAAAGTCAATCGTGTTGAAGTGAAGAACATCACGCCTCCAGCTGCTATTCAGCAGGCAATGGAGAAGCAGATGAAGGCTGAGCGTGAAAAGCGCGAAGCGGTTCTTCTGGCCGAAGGTGAAAAGCAAGCGGCAATCACTATTGCTGAGGGCAACAAGCAAGCAATGATTCTTGCCGCAGAAGCACACAAGCAGCAGGTCATTCTTTCTGCTGAAGCTGATAAAGAAAAGCAGATTCGCGAAGCTGAGGGTGAGGCAGACGCAATTCGTAACGTGCAAATGGCAACTGCAGACGGCATTCGTGTTGTACGTGAAGCAGGCGCCGACAACGCTGTTTTGACGCTCAAAGCGCTTGAAGCACTTGGCGCGCTCGCTAACGGAACAGCTACAAAACTCATTGTTCCTTCTGATATTCAAGGTATCGCGGGGCTCGCTGCATCGCTCAAAGAGGTCTTCGTTGATGATCCTTCTGTTAAGCCGAGCAAATCCGCTGGACAAGATCAGTAACGTAGCAGACAATGGCATGTGAATAATAGGGGACTCGCGGTCACATTTTGACCGCGAGCCCTTTTGCGCAAGCAGGCATAAAGGAATGACGCACATGAATATCTTTTTATCACCCGATCCGATGCTTCGGCAGGTTTGCGAACCGTGTCGCATCGAAGACAAAAGCCTCAAAAGGCTTGCCAAGCAAATGGCAAAGACTATGTACAAAAATAACGGCTGTGGTTTAGCGGCACCTCAGATAGGAGTGCTCAAACGCGTTGTGGTTATCGATTGCGATACCGAAACCGATGAGCAGAATCCTGTCATTATGATCAACCCAGAAATTGTTGATCTTGACGGTGATCCTATTGTTGAAGGCGAGGGCTGCCTGTCGTGTCCTGGCATTACGGTCCCCATAGCTCGCCCCCCATTTGCAAAAGTTCGCTTTCTTGATCTTGATGGCGAAGAGTGGGTCATTGAAGGAGACGGCCTGCTTGGTCGCTGCTTACAGCACGAGATTGATCACCTTGATGGCAAAACAATGTTTGAAGTGTGCGATCCCATAACGCGCTTGGAGGCCCTTAAGGCTTACGATATAGCCCTCGCGGCTGGCGCAAAACCTGGTGAAACGGGGCCCGTCTGATGAGGATCGTGTTCATGGGAACACCCACCTTTGCGGCAACCATACTCGAAGACCTCGTGCAGCAACACGATGTAGTTGAGGTATACACCCGGCCTGATGCCGTGCGCGGCAGGGGAAGCGCGCTGGTAGCATCACCTGTAAGGATGATTGCTGAGCAGTTTGGTATTACGGTGCGTGCGCCCAAGACTCTGCGTGATGAAGCGGAGCTGCAGCATCTTGCTGAACTAGCACCTGATGCGATCTGTGTGGCGGCTTACGGAATGATTTTGCCAGCTGAAGTGCTCGCGATCCCACGGTATGGATGCATTAACGTTCACTCATCACTTCTTCCTAAATGGCGGGGGGCCGCTCCTGTTGAGCGAGCAATCCTTGCTGACGAGGAAGAGACGGGCGTTTGTGTTATGCAGATAGAAGAGGGTCTCGATACGGGGGACTATTGCATCTGTCGCATTGCTCATATCGATGATAAGAATGCTGAAGAATTGACCGATGAGTTGGCTAATCTCGGCTCACACGCGCTTTTAACCGCACTCGTGCATATTGAGGCTGGGCAAGCCGATTGGGTCGAGCAGGATGATGAGCAATCAACCTATGCTGAGAAAATTGGTAAGCACGAACTCGATCTTTCGCCTGATGAATCAGCTCGCAGTTTGGTCCTTAAGGTGCGCGCATCGAGTGGCGCTCATCCTTCACGAGCTGTTGTTGCAGGTCGTCCTGCGACCTTGATACGCTTGCTTGATAGTGCGAATGACGAGCAGGCACGCGAGCTGGCCAAAGACTTACAACCTGGAGCTGTGCGGTATGCGGGTAAGCGGCTGTTCCTTGGTGCTGCCGACGGCGCGGTAGAGATCGCCGAAATCAAGCCCGACGGCAAGCAGATCATGGACGCAAAAGCGTTTGCATCTGGAGTCCAGGGCATCAAAAACAATACACTGACATGGGGTGCGCATAATGGCGTATAAGGGTCCAAAGAATGCGCCGAAGGCAAGTTCAAGTTCAAACCACAATGGAAGTTCATCTGCTCGGCCTAAATCAACAGGAGCACATTCGGGCACACCATCGCTGTATAAAGGTCCAAAAAAGCCAGCGCGATCAAGAGTGAATGCCCCGAAGGCAAGCCCCGCGCGCAGAGCCGCGCTTGAGGTTGGGCAGATTGTGCGTGTGCGCAATGCGTTTGCTCAGGAGGTAATTGCCAAACATGTTGATGGCTCGCATCTGAGTCCTGAAGATCGGGCGTTTGCTACGAGGCTTGCGCTCGGCGTTGCCAGTAGCTTGGGGACACTTGACGAAGTCATTGACCGTTGCCTCAAGGCGCCGACCGATATTCAGAGCGATGTACGCGATGCTCTTCGCATTAGTACGTACGAGATTTTGTTCCTCGACAAGACGCCGCATGCGGCAGTTGATCAGGGCGTCGAGCTGGTTCGTACGGTTGCACCGAAAGCGGCAGGGCTTGCTAACGCTGTCCTTCGTAAAGTTGTTGCCGCGAAAAAGGATTTTCCTTTCGGCGATCCCGCAACTGATGTTGCGGCACTGGCGCGCGCTCATGCGTTCCCACAATGGCTTGCCGAGCGTTTGGTGAAAGACTTAGGGTTTGAAGATGCGGCTATTTTTATGGCAGCCTCCAACGAGCCCGCACCGGTTTTTATTGCTATCAACAGCCTTAAAGCATCAAGCGAAGATGTGTATCCCGTGTTCAAGAGTGCTGGAGCCACGCTTTCTGCGGTAGTTATTAAGCAGCACACGGTGCCTGGTTGTTTCTTCTTGTCGGACACGCGTGCCTTGCAGAATGAAGGCGTGCAGCGTCTCTTTCGTGAGGGCAAAATTCTGGTGAGCGATGCGTCTTCCCAGATGATCGCCCGCAGTATTCTTCCCAACAAACAACAGCCCAAGACATTTCTTGAAATTGGGGCAGGGCGCGCCACTAAGACAATTTTGCTTCAAAGCGATGCAAAGCTTCTGTATAACAAACAGCTCAAGCTTTCGACGCTTGATAATCACGAGTTCAAGACGAAGCTCTTAAAAGAGCGTGCCACCCGTTACGGCGTTGCGCTTGAGAAGGCATACACGGGTGATGCCACGAAGCTTGATGCGGTAGTTCCTGGTGTTATGTTCGATGAGATATTCATTGATGCACCCTGTTCTGGATTGGGAACGCTTCGTCGCCACTCAGAGATTCGCTGGCGCATAGACGAGCAGAGTATCACTTCGCTTGCGTCGCTGGGACTGTCTATGCTGAAGTCGGCGGCATCCCACGTTTCACCTGGTGGAACACTTGCGTATGCGACATGCACCGTGCTGCGCGAAGAGAACGAAGATGTGGTGAAGAGTTTTCTGACCAGTGCAGAGGGAGCCAACTTTGATCTCGGCACTGTTTGCGGTTCTCCAACATTCCACACCAAGCTAGCGCCGCGGTCTTATGATGCTCATTTCGCGGTCTGTCTGGTGCGGGCCAGATGAGTGGTGTAAAATCGCCGCATCAAGATTAATATTTCAAAAGCCATCTACGAAAGGGTAGTTATGCAAGCTGCACGAATTATGGAAAT
>JAVWLC010000181.1:0-5554 GCA_036638175.1 Raoultibacter sp.
TCGGTCCAGTTATTGCTGAGGCATTCGTTGAAGAAATGGTGCCTAAGGTAACGCTGCATAAAACAGCGAAGACCGTGCAGACGCGAGCGAACTACAACAACAAAAGTGGTTGGGTGCGTTTCTGTAAGTTCTTGGCCAACCACCCTGATCGTAATGACAGAATCTTTGAATGGATTATCAAAGACCTTGATGCAGGGCGAAGCATTGCAATACCAATCATGTTCACTGAACAGGCGCGTACCCTTGTGCGTCGTATCAATGAACACTACGGTGAGGAGATTGCTGCGGTGTTCCTTGGAGGTGCGAAAGAAGCGAAGAAGCGTAAGCCAATCATTGATGCAGCACGACGTGGTGACATTCGTTGTGTTGTTGGTATGAGGAAGCTGATGCAGCGCGGTCTGAACGTACCGAAGTGGGACACGCTCTACTACATCATGCCGATGAATAACGAACCGAACTGGAAACAGGAATCGTGTCGTATTCTAACGCCGATGGAAAACAAGCGAACTCCAGTCATTCGTATGTTTGTTGATCTCAAGATGGAACGCTCCGTACAGTGTGCGCGGTCTGTCTTGAAGTTCTGTTGGAAGTTTGGTTACGCTAAAGCCAAGCGTACACCGAAGAAGTTACGTGATTGGATGGGAGTCGTCGGTAGAGGCGAAGCGCTTGATGCTGAACTACCTGACTTCTTTGAGCCTGAGCCTAGAGTCAAAGGCCAGCCGTCTAACTTAGGCATGAGGCGATTCTAATGAATCTTCATGAAGTACAACCAAAACCGCATGGAGACTTTGAGACTCTGCTGCGACGTGCCCTCAAGGAGGAGGGCATTATCCTAGTTCGCCAGTCTGTGTTAGGTGCAGCCACAGCCACTCTGGATGTTACTGTCAAAGTTTCCATAGAAGGTGCAGCCACAAGCATTGTCGATGCTACTTACGAGAAGCTCTCTGTCTTGGGTATGACTGATGTACGCAAGACCTTGGGTAACTGTCTGATGTTACTTGGGTGCGACAAGATTGAGATCATAGAGGCCTCATTTGGTTGCCCTACTTCTTATCTATTCAAAGACTGTGTATTCTGTGTAGGAAAGAGACAGGAAACAGACATTCAGACAACCTATCTAGCGATGCAAGGTATCTACCCAGACCTGCCGCCTTTCAATCGACTCACTATCGCTCAGAAAGAAATGATTACAAGTCATATCGAAATGCTGGCCGACTACTTGAGGAAGTAATATGTTTGATCCATTGTACCAACTTATCGCCAATACGCTTCGTGCTAATCCTAAAGTTATCTTCGACGGACAGTACGACGTTGATGGTGGCCAGACGTTCACCATCTCATTCACTGCAAAGAAACCTGCGCCTAACAATCAAGCTGATCTTGATCTTAGCGCGGTGTTCGAAGCATTCCCTGACGGCTTTGCTATTCAGCGTCTTGCAAACATAAACCACACTGCTGTACGTGTGCCTGTAGCCGGACATAACCGAGTAACAGAAGAAATTCATGGCTCATTCCTGCTTACTGTTACTAAAGCCAACTGGGTGAAAGGTCTCGATGGTGAGCCTGTTGTTGGCGACTGTGCCGATGAAGATTCTCTCGATGATATCATCCAACGCTACCGTAAGCTGCCTGAGGCGAAGCAAAAGATCTTTATTAAATTCGCACGAACCTTCCTCAAAGGCGTTGCTCTCTAATTTATAGTCTGTCTCTTTTCTGTCAGCCTATAAGGAGTATTAGATGAAAGAGCGTTTGCCATATACCCTGGACATGGACCAACTACAGGGTGAGGCAGTCCGAGCGTCGATGCACGTTGAGAAATGGACTGAGGGTGTTGTAGAAGATGCTACCGAGATTTCTTTGGTCGTGTCTAACTACATTCACCCTTTGTCTGTTGTCGGTCAGATTCTTGTGCTGGTGCGCAAAGTCTTAGGAGTCACTGACTTCTGGCTTGTCAACCACACTACAGAACCTTACGGAGAATCATCGCGTGTTTGCGTCGTCGTAGCCCCACGTATTAAGGAGAGCGCTAATGCGTCTTGATCAACTGCAACGCTACATGGAACAACACGGTTTGATTCATGCCGTAGCGTTCCACATGGACTACAAGCACTTAGATTGGATTTCAAAAGATACTGACATGCAAGCCGAACACTGGCAGAAGCATTCACTGTCTTGGGAAGTCCTTGATGGTGCTTTCGACCTCGATGGCTGGGCCAAAGACATTGCTGATAAGCTAATGGCTTCACCTGCGTACATCGACTACAACCCTACGCTTAACGGCAATAAAGGTATTATCATGGTGTATGGATTCCGTTTCCACACCAACCCACAAGCAGCCTCTGGATGGAACATCGTGTTTACGTACACGTATGTTGACCCAGAAATGCCACTGATGTAATAATTCGGAGAACACCATGCAATTTTATTCTGACTACACTCTAGACCTTCCTGTTCGTGTTGCTGATCGTGTTATCGAGCGCATCACAGAACACATGCAGGATTTCAATGCGTCAATTGGTCAAAAGCCAGTGATATCGGATTTTAAAATTCCTGGTGTTCTCTGTCTCGACAGCGTTGTGTTCTTCCAGAATATTGCGTATACGGCCGATACATTTGAGGGACTTAGCTATATGACTCCTAAAGATGGCAACAAGCGGTTTGATATCAACGAAAAGCGCAAGACCGTAACATTCCGTGTATGGCAAGAAATTTTAATTCTGTAAATACCCTATAAGATTAATGGAGGGTATTGTGTTAACATTTGACTTCGAACCTGCTGTAGCAAAGCAGATGCAGACACTTGGTGTGGACCCGCAGTTACTCTTTGGTAAGCGGGAAGAATTTAATGTTGAAGAAGCGACACAGGACTATAAGCCCATGTCGCCTTACTTCAAGGGCAAGGTGTATTCAAAAACAAAACAGTTGCAGCACCTTGCACGAATGATTACGAACCCATTCGAAGCCGACCCACGAATCACGGTGATTAGCAGTTTCCCGAATGATTATCGTGCGAAGATGGCTGCGTTGTCTATCTTCAATGCTGCCGTAGAAGACTCGGTAGAGACAGCGCTTAAACCACGATGGGTTACGTTGTACGGTGACCGATTTGATTACGACAAGTTACGCGATAAGCGACCGTCGTTGTTGGTCATCTCGAACGTTACTATGGACAGCACCAGTTATAAGATCGAAAGGCTGCGTGATATCCTTGAGATGTTTCCCAGGATACCTCGTATCGTAGTTACAGGTGGCGGCCTTGACCCGCACGAACTATTTACCAAGCGTGTGCATCTTCCAGTTCAAGCAGGAATCTCAATTGGTCCTGCGCACGTTGTCTCAAACATTCTTGATCTAATGACTTCACCTATTTAAGGACTGATTAAATGTTACTGAATGAACTGAATGCTGCATTACAGGCTAACGCACAGCACTTGGGTCTGCCCAGCTTCCGTACCGAAGTATCTCCGTCAGGTAACAACTTGCAGTGGTTGAAGAAGAACCTGACGCGCAAAGACGACTGTCCTGTGCGTATCAAAGAGTTGGTTCGCATGTCTATCACGGAGCTTACGCGCCCATGACAAATACCCAGTTGATGGTATTGCCTCAACATCCTGTTGTGAAGCATCCTTCTAATGAAGTTGCTGAGTATGACGCTCTGCATGATGGTGATGTTGAGTTTGGAGAGTCTCTCGAAGAAGTACAGGCAGAAGTAGCGGCTCTCGAATTACGTTATGGTGCTGACTCCGAACGCTGCACCAAGGTCATCTCAAAGCTAAATGAAAACAATAAAGAACTTCTGACACAGATTAATCTTATCCACGCGAAGCTGATTGCCAAGCAGATGGAGTTGGAAGATTCTGATGACCTTGAAGATAAGGCGAATGCAGAAGATTTGAAAAAGATCATGGAAGAATCTTTCGGCGAAGATACCGACCATGAAACTCGTGATAACGAACACGATGCTGATATCGATGACACATTGGACCGTTTAAATAATGCCAAAATGCGTGATCGTTGTAAGCGTGTGTATAAGGCGATTGCTCGCGCTACGCATCCAGACCGCTGTCGTAATAAGAGCAAGGAAGAAAAGCAACGCCGTCAGGCTATGTTCTTACAAGCCAAAGAATTGTTGCTTAAACTTGACCTTGAAGGTTTGGAGCTTATCCACACTGAACTTTACGGGAAAACATCCGAACCTATTAATTTAATGCAACGTTTGTTAATGGCTCGGCAGAAGCGCGAAGAACTGCGTAAGAAGATGGAAGAATTACGCGGCTCTCCTGAATGGCAGTTGTATTGCCTGTCGCTACATCACGGTATTGATGTTGCTGATGACCAGTACCGAATGTCGCTGGAGCAAACGTTACACGGCCTGACGCAGATGCTCAATGACTTAGAGAATCCGCAGTCAGAAACATATACTCATTGGGTTTAGTTCATGACTACACTTGTTGTTTATCATCAAGGGTGTGCGGATGGTTCGTTTGCTGCGGCCATCACCGCACTTGCGTATCCCAACGATACGCTCCACTTCTTCCCTGCTGTTTACGCGCAAGATCAGGGAGATATAGTTACTGCTGATGGAGTTCGCATGGAAGATATTCCAGGACTCGAAGGCGGTAAGGATGCGCTGTATAAACGCGTTGTTGTAGTTGACTTCTCTTTCACCGAACGCCAGATGGCGATCTTCACGCAACGTTATAGTGGTAACTTCAAGGTGCTTGACCACCATGATTGCCGCAACGTTGAACTGTATGCTAAAGAGTGTGCAGCATTAGACGTGACGCCACGTAACCTGACGTTTGCTGCTGGTGGTAGTGGTACGTTGCTTGCTTACATGGACCACGTGTCTGAGTTCCAGCAGCACCAATATGCGTGTACTGATAACATCATCCGTATCGCACAGTTGGTATCTGACCGCGACCTGTGGATTCGTAAGAACAAACGTGCTTTCGCCTTTTATGAAGGGTACTCGAAAGACGTATTCAGCGAAGTGGAGAAGTGTGGTCACATCTACACTGAAATGCCTCCAACGGTACGCAAAGCCTACAAGATTATTCTTGCTGGTGACATTGAGCAGATTATTGAACAGGGCTTTAAGAACATCGAAGACCGTGACGAACTAATCCGCAAGATGATTGATGAGAACAGCTATTTCTCTCAACCAAACCATCTGGTTCCTGTTGACCACGCAGTTGTGCCTTGTGATAAGGGCATCGCGTCTGAGACAGGCACCTATGTGTACGAAAACTACCACGTGTATCAGACTGTACTGTTGGTGCGTAAAGGGTATCGTGACCCAAGTCGTGTGTATGTTAGTTGTCGTTCCAATGGTTATCCAGAAGGTCACCCAGGCAGTGCTCGTGCTATTGCGCGTACTCGTGGTGGTGATGGTCATATTGGTGCTGCTGGTTTCAATATGCCGCTGGATGAGTTCAATGAGTTATATCCTCATCTGGAACTCGACTTCGATTCAGTAGGTTGTGATTGCTAAAACTTAGGGGTGGCTTCGGCTGCCCCTTTTGCGTTTATGACCCAAATGACACCTGTATAT
>JAVWLC010000182.1:0-2691 GCA_036638175.1 Raoultibacter sp.
AAAGGACCAAAGCTGCTGCTTGTGAATGTGGCACTTGCCTTGTTTGTTGCCGCCCTCTTTGATTCGATCTTATTGTATTTGCCCTTAGATTTGCAGCTCATGATTGTTGCGTTGCTTCCTGTTGTTTGCGTTGCGCTGTATGTTGCATCGGCTCGCAACAATGCAGTCGCTGAAGGCTTGATCGATGGATCGACGTCAACCGAAGCAGTCGAAGTCTTCACCACGAATAGTACGAAAATAAATATCATCCGCATTGTTGCGCTTCCGCTCATTGTGGGACTTGCGTACGGCTTGATGCAGCGACTAACAAGTGATGCCTATACCTCGGGGGCCGCTGGAGTAAACACTGCAACCATCGTGTCATTTTTTCTTTCGTCGGTATTTATTGCGCTTGCTGCCTTGTTTATCGATTCGAGAAAGCTTATAAAGCTCGTTTGTTTTGCAGCCATCCCGACGGTTGGTATTGCATTTGTGATGTTGCCGCTCTTCTCCGATGCCCGCGAAGCAGCACAAGCCATCTGCATCATTGGTTTTAACAGCTTCTACTTTATGGTGTGGGCGCTTTGGGCGGGGGATCGGGCGGAGCCTTCGCTTCCGAAGCGGTTTGTTCTCGGTCTCTTTGTGCTTGTTGGGGCTGAATCGCTTGGGTCGGTGCTTGGGGTGCCCGTAGTGGCTGCACTTGATGACTCGGGATCGACGCTTGCCGTTGTGTCTCTTGTGGTTGTGTATCTGCTGCTCATGGCAGGCATATTTTCATTTGATCGCTCAGGTACTGTCGACCAGGAGCAGCAGGCAGTGGTGGGTGCTGAGCTTTCAGGACAGATTGCAATGGGAGACCGTGATCTTGATATTTGGGTACAGCGCTACGGTCTTTCGGCGCGCGAAACCGAAGTCTTTGAGTTGCTGGCGAAGGGCCGCAATCGCGTCTTTATCTCAAAGGCACTTTTTATTTCTGATAACACAACGCGTACGCACATGAAAAATATCTATCGCAAGCTCGATGTGCATTCTCAACAGGAACTTATCGATCTTTTGGAAGAGGAGCGCAAGAAACCCGTCTAAGCGGGTTCTCTGTTTGTTGTTTAGATTATTGCATTCAAAGTTCTACACGTATACGGGCGGCCGAAACGAATTCGAGCCGCCCGTTTGATTGCAGGAGCGAGGTATCGTGAGGGAGGTCGATGCCTCGTCCGCGCTGGAAATTTATACTTCGGTTTCCGCAATTGCGTTTTCGCCAGCACTTCTGCCAAACACGAGGGTCGCAAGGATGCCAGTGCCCGTTCCAGGATAGTACGAGCCCATGAATCCGCCTGCTACCTGACCTGCTGCATACAGGTGAGGGATTGCGTTTCCGTCGGTGTCGAGAACTTGTGCGTTGGTGTTGATTTTTAGGCCACCGAGCGCACCGAGGCTGTAGTCATACGTACGTGTGGCGTAGTACGGCGGGGTATCGATAGTTTCGAGGCCACATACGCGTGTGGGGAATTGGCTATCAACCTTCTCGGCTGTCGACATGTCGGCATTCCAGGTATCGAGTGCTGCTTGGATATTGCCTGCTGGAACCTTAATCTGAGCGGCAAGCTCTTCGATGGTGTCGGCCTTGATAACGCTTCCGTCAGCAATCTCTTTCGAGAAGTCATCGCTCATGGGGCTCACGCCGCCGACAACCGCTCCTGTCAGGGCTGCAGCCTTTGAGTCGAAGATTCCCCATGTAAGGCTATCTTCCTGTGCAAATGCCGCGCGCAGAACCCATGCATAATGGTCGGACTCGCTGACAAAACGGCGACCATACTTGTTGACGATGATGCCTGGAACTTCAGGAACGCCTGGAAGTGTTGGTGTGCCACCGATATTGCCCGGCAGACCAATGAAGCCACCCATGCCATCGAGAGCGGCACCAACTGACATGCCCATGCGCAAGCCTTCACCCGTGTTGGTGGCAACGGTAAGCGCACGACCGTCTTCGAGCGTTTGAACCATGTGGTAATTGAATGCCTTGGCAAATTCCTCGCTGCGATCGTAGCTGCAAGTAGCAAGTAAGACGGCTTTTTTGCCGCGATAGCGCTTTTTGTCGTTGGTGATAACGCCCGTGATGGCACCGTCGCTATTTTGTATGAGCTGCTTGCCAGTGGTGTTGTAGATGAACTCGACACCAGCATCTTCGGCAGCTTTAAGTAGTGCAGCAACGTGAGCTTGTCCGTACATCAGATCGTTCTCATCAGAGCCCGCAAGGTGAATGCGTGGCTTAATAACAGTGGGATCAACGTTAGGGATGGTTCCGTTGCCATAAACAACTTCGTACGAGATTCCCAGATCCTTCATAAACTCAATGCTTGACGGTGCCTGATCGCATGCGTAGCGCACGAGGTCTTCGTTGAGCTGACCTTCGCCGCACTGGAGGTAATACTCGGCGTGCTTTTCGGGTGTGTCGTCAGATACTCCGGCGAACTTCTTCTGCTCCTCGGTTCCTGCGGCCTGGATGACGCCTGATGAGTTTGCGGTGTTGCCACCTGCCATCGCTGCGGCTTCAAGAACCGTTACTTGTGCGCCACCCTTTGCTGCAACAACGGCTGCGGTGAGGCCTGCGCCACCCGCGCCTACAATGATGATATCTGCCTCATGATCCCATGATCCTGAATCAGCGGCGGGCTCGCTTGCGCCAGGGGCGCAGCCCGTGATTCCGAATGCAGC
>JAVWLC010000182.1:2701-5532 GCA_036638175.1 Raoultibacter sp.
CAGCCAATCCCGCCGCAGCAAGGCCAGCGCCTGCGATGAAGTTCCTTCGTGATACGTTCGTTTCCATGATTCCTCCCAATTTGAATCGATGTGTTCGCAAGAGGTTGCGATGAAGCGAACTATAGGGTGGCATCTGCATTTAGCAATCACATAGGTGATGTGAAAAGCGGTGTGAATCACGGAAAGCCGCAGGTAGAAGCTAGGCGCAGGTTTGCCTTACTCTGATTGCTCTAAAGGCTCTGCGTGTGAAATTATCGACTGCTCATTGTCTGCGTTGGCAACTGGGTGATCGTCAAGATTTCTCATGAGCTTCGTTGTGAGCGCGAAAATCGTAAAGAGAAGCCACGCAACAACGAGAACCACAGATGCGGTATTGAGGTCAAAGTTGGTGACAAGAACAGAGCTCGCGAACAGAGCAATCGGTGCGGCAATAAGCATAAGTGAGTTTTGCGTACCCAAAGCACTTCCGCGGCGGTCTTCGGGAATGCGGTCAAGCATGAAGAATCCGAGCAGCGATGAAGCGGGGCCAGCGCTTACGCCAAGGACAAATGCGCTGCCAATCAGCAGGGGATATGCAGGCAATGACCCCATGGTTGCCAATGAGACAAACATGCCGATGAGTGATCCCACGTACCAAGCGCGTCGCGTGATCTTGGGGGCAAGGGCAGCATATACAAGCGATCCAATGAGGAGTCCAGCGGAAAGCGCGCTTAAGGTATAGCCGAGAAGTTCGGGACTTTCTGCATACGTGAAGAATACGGGAAGGATAAGTCCCTGAAACGAACCGAGGATCATGACGATTGCAAGCGAAAAGAAAAACGAAGCGGTTAACACGCCATCGGTTTTAAAAAGGACGCGAAGACCTGCTTTGAGTGAGGTGAGGGTCTCACTCATCACGCCTTGTGTTTGCTTATGGGCACTCATGTTTTCCTGCTTTGTGATAGCACCGATTGAGCGAGGGAGCGTCATGGTGACGAGCGCCGCGCATAGCGAGAGAGCTGCGGTTATCCAAAGGCAAGGAGCAATACCGATAACCCCCATAAGAAACGCTGCAAGAGCAGGTCCGATAATAGTGACGAGTGAGGCGAGCGACTGCGCGATTCCCATGAATTGCTGCAAGCCAACGTTGTCGCGTGCCGCAACGGCGGGCAGAAGGGTATCGCGAGCGGTCATGCCTGGAATGTCGCCGATGGCGCCTAAGACACCAAACAACACGAACCAGCCGAAGCTCAACCCAATGGTCATATCGATGAGAGGGAGAGCTGCTACAGCCGTTGCGGATATGAGGTCAGAAATGATTGAAATGCTGCGTCGATTAAACCGATCAAGCAGTGCTCCGCCGAGAACTCCAGCAAGTACCTGAGGTAGCGCGCAGATGAGTGCGAGGGTTCCTGCTGCAAGCGGATCGCCCGTGACGGCAAGCAAGATGAGGGGCAGAGCAACTCCAGCAACGGAGTTGCCAAGCAGCGACAAACCGTCGGAGGCTAAAAAACGAATGATGGTAGTGTTTGGAGCCATGGGACTTCCTTTCGTTGTTTCTAAAAGGAAGTAAAGACCAGGACGTTACGTCTAGGTCAAGCGAGGATCGGAAAATACTTTGATATCACCGTCTTCCTCTCGTTCCCATCCCAAAATGTCATACACAGAATTAACTATACGCGCATAAACGGGTCGCTGTGTTTCGTTGAGTCGTGTTGTTTCGTATTGATCTAAGAGCAGGCTTTCTGGACTTGTTGTGGGGTAGTCGTGCGGATTAATTTGCTTGCAGAGCGGCACAACAAGATCAACGCATGCTTCAACAATTGCCGTACATTCTTCCTCGGTACTATCGTCTGATAAGGTGTATATTCGCGCGGCAAGCTCGGCGTACGCTTGCAAGTTGTCCTCTTCAGCAAGGGAACGGTAAAACGTTGCGACTAGGGATCTTTCTGACTCATTGAAGAGGTGGTCAACGAGGATCATTCCCTCATATTCTTCTTCAAGAAGCTCTTCAGACATACCGCTTTCCCGAAGCAGTCGTGCGATGTCGGCAAAGTCGATGGGAAGATCGGCATCGAATGCTTCTTCTTTTAGGCGAGCGATCGTTTCGCGTTGATGATGTAGCTCTTCGATGCGCGCTGCAAGCTCACGATCGAGTTCATCAAGCTGGGCAAAGGTGCTTTCGCTGCGTGTTTGGTTCGGCTGAGAAAGCATGTCATGAATGGTTTCGAGTGAGAACCCAAGCGACGCAAGGCGCTTGATGCGGAGGATTCGCACGAGATCAGGAATGCCGTATTCGCAATAGCCGTTCTCTTGCCTGGCTGGCTCAGCTATGAGGCCAAGTGACCGATAGTGTCGCAGCGTCCGAGGTGTGACGCCAGCGAGCTGGGCGAATTTTCCGCTGCGCATGGTGGCTATCGTGGAGTGCGGACCATGGTGCGCTCGACAATGTCAAACGCGGGATCGCTGAGTCGATGAACTGTCTCAAAGCCAAAGTGTCCATAGAGCCCTTCAAGGCGGTCACTGAAACATTCGAGATAGCAGTTAATGCCATGTTGGTCTGCGTACTCAAAAAATGGCGTTATGAGTTTACGAAAAGCTCCGCTTCCGCGCATTTCAGAATTAACTCCGATTGAGAAAAAGTGGATGAAATCGCTGCCTTGCGCATGATCGATCATCCATGAGAAATCGGAGATAGCCTCCATTTCATTAGCACGCTTCATCATTGCTGCTTTTTCATCGTCGGTTAAGATGGCTTCTGTCATCAGAGTGGTTGCCTTGTCTTCGATATCGCTCCAGATCTGGCCCTTAAGATCACTTGAGAGGTATGCGCCTGTTGCTGCTGCCATATC
>JAVWLC010000183.1:0-5526 GCA_036638175.1 Raoultibacter sp.
TACAGACCAAGGTAAGAGCGGATGTAATTACGCTGACTGAGTGAATAGGTGTTGTGGTCGCCAAAAAAGGAGATCTGAGAGACAGAATGGCGGTTGTCGATAAGCTTGTAGACCGTTGGATCGTAGATGCTATCAGCAAGCAGCAGTACGGCACCGCGTTTGCCCTGCAGAGCTGAGCCAGCAAGCGCATCATAGGGTTTGTACGC
Source organism: Raoultibacter sp. (assembly GCA_036638175.1). Classification (GTDB taxonomy): domain Bacteria; phylum Actinomycetota; class Coriobacteriia; order Coriobacteriales; family Eggerthellaceae; genus Raoultibacter. The sequence continues at coordinate 207 of JAVWLC010000183.1, forward strand.
GGTAGTGAGCGCGGCATTATTCCAAGAAAGAATACCGCGCGAGGTCGCCCATTGTGCAATGAGTGAGCTGGTTTCCCACCGATTGTTTCCCGCAAGGCGGATGACAGTATCGGTTGTTCCCGTATTGCGAAGTGCTGCTGCGGTAAGGTAGCCATAGGTTTGATCTGATACGGCAGAGGGGCCGCCGAGAACGAGAATTTCGTTAAAAGAATTGTCGATCAGCGCCCTTTCCTGCTCTTCGGAAAGCATTCCATTAAATGTAAGAAATATCGGCGAGTGACCAACGAAGGCAACGGGGGAGGCGGATAGCGCATCGGGAAATAGTTCCCCCGAAGTTACGATTATGCGCTCATTAGACCACAGATTGCGTTCAAGTCCGTAGGTGAAGACTGCCATCTGCGTGTCGAGAGCGTCGGCGCCAGCAATACGCTCAACTGATTCGATGCCCTCAAGTGTCGCGAGTAATTCTTCGACTTGAGGTGAAATTGAGTCCGTATTGCCGACCAAAATAAGTGATGAAATACTAAGATCGTGGATTGCCCACATGGTGTAATTGGAGAGTTGGTCGGATGGCGTGTAAAGAATTGGCGCATCGAGACAACCCGCTAAGCCCGTAATCGAAAGAGCGTCAGACCAGTCTTGCCCTGTTACTATAATCGCGGTTTCAGCACCGTATGGAAAAGCGGCTCGCGCTTCGCGTGCAGCAGTATCGTAACGGTCACCTCCTGAGAAATCTTCAGCTAGCGCGTTTGTTGGGAACGTAAGATAACAGCAGGCTAGAAGGGAGGCGAAGACAAAAAACGTCACGATACAGAGTTTTCCGTGGCAGCGTGGCGAGTATGAAAAGTGACTGTTTTTTGCTCTATTCATAGCCCAAGTATACCAGCAATTACTTTTGGGTCATGTACCAGAATTGAGCTCTTGTGTATGGTGCATCAGCTCGCAATCCTTGCAAAGAAACCATGTGGATGCCTCATTCGACCTTGTGCTGAAGACTGTGACTCGATGCCGAGCGGACCTCATTCGGGTTGTGTGGTGCTATCTGATTCGTAAAACAAACGGGCGTTATCGATGAGGTATTCCTTGAGGGCTATGAGGAGAGCTGTCTTGTTGTCCCGCTTGCACAAGAGGCAGACGGGAACCATAAACGTATCGGATTTAGCAAGAGGAACGCACACGGTGTTCGGATATAGGATAGGTAGCTGTGCATCATTGGTGACGAACATGACACCTTTGCCTTTTCCGAGGAAATCACGGAACTCATCAATAACGGGCGGCAACGTGACGAATTTAGGCTCGAACCCATATTCGTGACAGCGTGCCAGAAGGGTCTTGTAGAAAAAACTCAGGTCGGTAGGTGAGAGAATAGGAACGCCAATCAGATCACGGAATCGTACCTTGCTTTGTTTTGCGAGCGGATGGCCGATCGGAACAATGAGCTGCGGTTGTATCTCGGTGATCTTGTAGCAGGCAAGATCGGGATTATCGGAGCGTCCTAGTATGACGGCAGCATCAACAACATCTTCTTCGAGCGCAAGCATGCAAGCATTGGATGTGTTAACAAATACATTGAGCTGTGCATCGGGATGCTGCTCGCTGAAAACATCAAAGTTGGTTTGGATGGGCATCGAGCCTCGAAAGAAGGGAATCGCTAGCGCGACATTGACGACTCCGCCGACATCGCCGTGAAGCACAAAATCGTCCGCAAGTGATTCAAGCTCAGAAAACGAATGCACAATATCAATGGCTTTACGATAAAACAGTCGTCCAAACTCCGTTGTGTGGACACCCTTACCTTCGCGAATGAGCATTTTCATGCCCGTCTCGCGTTCCATTTCGGCGACGGCTTTAGAAACAGCTTGTGAGGTTACGAACAAGGCTGATCCCGCGGCTGAAAAACTGCCGTTATCGACGGCAGCCACAAAGTATCGGAGCTGATTAATGTTCATATCCCTTGCCGCCTTTTGTACCAGGTTACGTAGTTGTGGACGGACTTCCTACGCGTTTGCGATAGCGGTATTGTGCCGTCATTTGCTCGACGAAAGACGCACAGAGCTCTCTCGTGGTGGCAAAGTGCGAAAAAGCCTCAAATAACCGTAGTAAGACCCAACGAGGAATTGGGTCTGGATCATGCAGCTGCCTGTTAAAATCCGAGTATCCTTACAGGATGAAGCGAAGGAAGACAGTGTCGAAAAAACAAGGGATATGCCAAAGGTGGCCAGACTCGATGCATTTCCTTGGATTCTCTCGGTTTCGATAATCTTCCAACCGTTCGTCCCGTCGATAAAACTGCTCATGACGCCTTGCGGTTCGACGGGACTACGGTCTGCTGGACAGGGCAAAACCATCACTCACAGAAAATTAGTAGCTTACGTATTTGCGTGAGCCCTCTTGCAAGGTACAATGTCCCGATACCTCCCAACGGTTCTCGTTGATCATCGCTCTCATAGCATGAAAGAGAACGCCGAATACAAGGCGTCGGGTGGTGTATAGCCAAGCTCCTGAGAGCTTGTGCATAATGTGCTACTTCGACCTTGCAGTCAGAAAGGGGTTTCAATGGATGAAGCACAGAGGAAGTTTGCGCTTTACGAAAACTTCCAGAAGGTCAACACCATCGCTCCGGAGTTTTTTGAACAGTATGCAGTAAAGCGCGGCTTGCGCAATCCCGATGGCACTGGTGTCATTGCGGGTATCACCAATATCTCGAATGTTCATGGCTATGTGGTTTCCGACGGCGTAAAAACGCCTGATGAAGGCCAGTTGCGCTATCGCGGATATGATCTCTATGATTTGCTACAGGATGATTCAAGCAATCGTCGTTTTAACTTTGAAGAGGTTGTCTACCTGCTTTTAATGGGAGAGCTTCCTACGCAAGAGCAGCTCGATCGTTTTGTTTCGGTACTTGATAGCGAACGTGAATTGCCTGATGGCTTCACCGCTTCGATGATCATGAAAAACACTCCGCCCGATATCATGAACGTGCTGTCGCGCTCCATTCTTTTGCTGTATGCCTTCGATGAGCAGGCTGAAGATCGCAGCCCTTCGCATGAGATTCATACGGCCATCTCACTCATTTCGCGCGTACCGCGCATTATGGTGCTCACATATTTTGCCCAACGAGCAAAATATGCGAACGAGTCGATGATCATGCACCGCTTTATCCCTGGTCAGTCTACGGCTGAGACAATTCTTTCGATGCTGCGTCCCGATCGTCAGTTCTCTGCTGATGAGGCGCGCATGCTTGACATCATGCTGTGCCTCCACGCCGAGCATGGTGGCGGCAATAACTCGACGTTTGCAACCCGCGTTTTGACGTCTGCAGACACTGACGCCTATTCAACGTATGCTGCTGCAATTGGCTCGCTGAAGGGCTGGAAGCATGGTGGAGCAAACCATCAGGTGCTTGCTATGCAGCAAGAGATCAAAGATAACGTCAAGGACTGGTCTGACGAAGGTCAGATTGCTGACTATCTTGCGAAGATTGTTAACAAGGAAGCGTTTGACAAGACGGGTCTTGTATACGGCATGGGCCATGCGGTATACACCATGTCTGATCCACGTGCAATTATCTGCAAGAACTTCGCGGAGCGTTTGGCGGTTGGCACAGAATTTGAAGCGGAGTTCAATCTTTTGAAGGATATAGAGCGTTTGGCGCCTGAGGTTATCCTTAAAGAAAAAGGCACGAACAAGGATATGTGTGCCAATGTCGATATGTATTCGGGCTTCGTTTATTCCATGATGGGAATCCCCGAGGATTTGTTTACGCCCTTGTTTGCCTGTGCTCGCATGTCGGGTTGGGCAGCACATCGTTTTGAGGAAATTGTTTCAGGCAAGCGTATTATCCGTCCTGCGTACAAGACAACCCGCTCAGGGAAGCGCCCCTATAAGACGATTGACGAGCGCTAGGTCGAGCAACAAAAAAGTAATCGTCATGCTTAAGCGTCCGTTCACATCTGTGACGGACGCTTTGTTATTGGGTGGAGTGCTTAGATTGCATGCGCCCCTTTTTCAGCAATCACCCTGAGAAGGGTAGTCCTTTTCCTGCAGTTTCCTTAGACAGAGGTGATGATTCTCGCCAATAAAAAGCCTAGGGTATTGATAGGCGAGGCAACCTAGCTCGCTTAAAAGAGTTACCTGTTTAGTACACAAGGTTAAAGGGGAAAGGGAGGCAAGTATGACTGATATGAGTCGTCGTAATTTCTTAGGAGGAGCGGCACTGGCAGGCGTTACGTTTGCTGGATTGGGATTGGCTGGATGCGCTTCTGGTGGCGAATCGAAGACAGGCTCGGCATCGTCTGCTGGTTCAGCTGCTCCAGCGTGGAATGAAGAAACCGAAGTTATTGTTCTCGGTGCTGGCGGTACGGGCTTGTCTGCGGCGTGTGCTGCTGCAAAAGCGGGCGTTGCTGTCATGGTTTTTGATGAGGATAGTAAGCCTGGCGGCACGACTGCATTGTCGGGCGGTGTTATCCAGGCAGCAGGCACCAAGGCACAAAAGGAGTTCACGAGCTTCAAAGAGGATTCTCCAGCAAAACATGCTGAGTGCTACATTGAGCAGGCCGAGGGTCTTGCGGATGAAGAGCTTGTGCAAACCATGTGCAAGAGGGCTCCTGAGTTGATTGATTGGCTTGAGAGCATTGGAATTACCTGGAAGAGCGTATATGGCAACTGTCATGTCCCGTATGTGACCGAAGGTCTGCATGCTGATCGCATTCATGTATATGAAGGCGGCGGTGCTGGTGGACAAGGTGTTGTCCTTACGGACGCAGAGCATGTTGAAGCAGAAAAGCTTGGCGCTCAGTTCAAGTTTGGCTATACGGCGCAGCATCTTGTTGTGGATGGCGATAACGGTGTTGTCGGCGTGGAATTCAAAACGCGCGAAGGATCACAGTTTGTGAAGGCTACGCGTGGTGTTGTTCTCGGTCTTGGTGGCATTGACCGCAACGAAGAGCTTGCAAAAGCGCTGAACCAACAACAGTATTGGGATCTGACCACCCAGCAAAGCTTCATTTCTGAGCATGCTAAGGGCGATGGCATTCGCATGGGCCTTGAGGTGAATGCCGCATTGGCTACCGTGGGAGGTTGTATCGACTACGACATGGCTACGGGTCAAGCAACCAATAACGCAATTCCGCTTATGCCTTGCGTAACGGTCAATGGGAGCGGCAAGCGCTTTGTGTGCGAAGACGCAACGTATGCATATCAGTATCGCGCGATCTTCCAGCAGGAAACGCAGTTGAAGGCTCCGACCTATATGGTTATGGATCAGAATATGGTGGAGCAGAAAGTTGGTCCTTGGGCAGCTGATCCGAGTGCGGCAGTG
>JAVWLC010000184.1:0-1633 GCA_036638175.1 Raoultibacter sp.
TTCTACGGTAGCTTCAGTAACCGGTGTTTCGGTATCGCACCTTGTGAAAACCGATGGTCCAGGGCTTGTCTCACTTGTTGATACGCTCGGCGGTCTTGAGATTGATGTGGCTCAAGAGGTCGATGACCCCAATGCTGGATCGCTCTACATTGCGCCTGGCTTGCAGACGCTTGATGGGAATGCTGTTCTGACCCTGTGCCGTGCAGCCAACTTTGCTGATGCTATCGAAACGCGTACGGCAAATCAGCGCGCCGTTGCTGGAGCGCTGGTAGAGAAGTTGCTTGCTACCAACATGTTCAGCATTATTCCTACGCTTGATAGTATTGCCTCTATGGTGAAGACCGACTATTCAGCTGGAGATGCAATTGCTGTAATTGATCTCTTGCGAGGCTTCAACATGGATGAAGCGTATTCGTTGCAACTGCCCGGCTACGGGACAACGAATACTTCAACAGGTGTCGAGTACTTTGTGGCGTCAGGTACGGAATGGATCGAAATGCTTACTGCCCTTGACGCGGGGGAGGACCCCCTTGCGGAAAACGCAGCCGTGCTCGATGTTGATCCTGCGAGTTTCACGATCACGGTGCAAAATGGCTCAGGGTTGACCGGTGGGGCATCGCTGATGACCGATCTGCTTGCTCAAGGTGGATTTAACGTTACGGCATCAGGCAATGCCGAGCGCTATGTATATAACGAGACGCTTGTGGTGTATAAAGATGCGGCATTTAGCAATGCTGCTGAAGCGCTTGTGAAGTACTTGGGTACTGGTCGTGCTATCGCTTCAAATGGGTATTATACGTTTGATACCGACGTTTTAGTTGTGCTTGGCAAAGACTGGCAGCCGCTCAATTAAAGCCGTTTACGGCAGTGTGCAGCGTGGCTGCATGGGTATGCTACAATCGTCGAAACATATTTGAAAGAAGGGATTTTTCACCATGGTAGAGAAAACAGATGTAGCCGCAGTGCTTGAACTTATCCGCCCGAGTCTTCAGGCAGACGGCGGCGATGTTGCCCTCGTTGATGTCGATGCAGATGGCGTTGTGACCGTTGAGCTTCAGGGCGCTTGCAAGGGTTGCCCCATGTCTCAGATGACGCTCGCCAATGGCGTTGAGCGCATTCTCAAAGAACGCGTTCCGGGTGTCACTAAGGTTGTTCCTGCTTCGTAATCAGTGACGCAGAAACAAACTCAGTACAAGTACAAGAAGAAAGTCGGCAGGATCATGGTTCAGTGTTGGGAAACAAGGGGATGCGATGAAGAGATGCAATCGCGTTGTCCCCATAATCTACCCGGGGAGCCGTGTCCTGCCGATTGTCATTTTGCAGCGTGTCATCGGAAGACCCATGTGGTAGCAACTGATTTCACGCTTTTGCTGAACCCTGAACTCGACTACGAAGCCTCGGTCAAAGAGGTTTGTCGTTTTTGCGAGTTCTTTCTCAACAACGGTCCAGCGCTTGCCGATCGTCCTGATGGCGCAACGCGTCTTGGCAATCCCAACCGTTTCCTTTTGTAGCACGCGGATGCTCTGATTGGTTACGCAAGGAGATACGGTATATAAGGCAGATATAGTAGTGATAATGAGCCCACCTAATCAGGTATTGGGCTTTCGTTATGTACTACCCTACAAGGAAAGAG
>JAVWLC010000184.1:1643-5516 GCA_036638175.1 Raoultibacter sp.
GGCTTTGCGGAAATGATGAAAGGCGGCGTCATCATGGATGTCGTCGATGTCGAGCAGGCGAAGATCGCCGAAGATGCGGGCGCGGTTGCCGTTATGGCGCTCGAACGTGTCCCTGCTGACATTCGCGCGACGGGTGGGGTGGCGCGGATGAGCGATCCGTCCATGGTTGAGAGTATTGTTGATGCCGTTTCGATCCCCGTCATGGCAAAATGTCGCATCGGTCATTTTGTAGAGGCTCAAATTCTCGAGAGCCTTGGCGTTGATTTTATCGATGAGAGCGAAGTGTTGACTCCTGCTGATGATGAGTACCACGTTGACAAATGGGGTTTCACCATCCCGTTTGTCTGCGGTGCGCGCAATCTTGGTGAAGCGCTTCGTCGTATCGCTGAAGGCGCCGCAATGGTTCGCACGAAAGGGGAGCCTGGTACGGGCAATGTGGTTGAAGCGGTACGCCACATGCGCACAGTGACTTCAGATATTGCTCGCATCCGCGGATTGCGTCCTGAGCAGCTCTTTACGGCTGCAAAGGAATTGCAGGCTCCCTATGAATTGGTGGCTTGGGTTGCTGAACACGGCACGCTGCCGGTAGTGAACTTTTCTGCAGGAGGCATTGCTACGCCGGCGGATGCAGCTCTCATGATGCAGCTTGGGTGTGATGGCGTATTTGTTGGGAGCGGCATCTTTAAGTCGGGAGATCCCGTCAAGCGTGCTCGTGCGATTGTTGAAGCAACTACAAATTACGATGATCCTGAAACACTTGCCCGCATTTCTCGCAATCTTGGTGAGGCTATGGTGGGAATCAATATTGCCGATATTCCCGAAGCAGAGCTCATGGCAGGTCGCGGATGGTAATTGGTGTCCTCGCGCTTCAAGGAGCCTTTCGTGAGCATCGCTTGATGCTTGAGCATATCGGCTGCGAAGTTCGACTCGTTCGGCACCCGCATGATCTTGATGGTCTTGCGGGTTTGGTGCTGCCAGGAGGCGAATCAACAGCTATTGCGAAGCTCATGGCGCTACACGGCCTTTATGATCCTATCCGTGTGGCGCATGCTCGAGGCATGGCCGTGTTCGGTACGTGCGCGGGTGCTATCCTGATGGCGCGGGCGATTAATGGAGCGCGGCCTGATCAAGAACCCCTCGGCCTCATGGATGTTGTCATAAGCCGTAACGCCTATGGCCGTCAGGTTGATTCCTTTGAGGTGAAGGTTCCTTTTGTAGGAGTGCCATCGGGTGAGGTAAGCGCAACATTTATTCGCGCACCACGGTTCACCGAACTGGGGTCACAGGTGGAAGTCCTTTCTCGTGATATAGAAGGCGAGCCTTTGGCTGTGCGCGAAGGGCGTTGTTTAGCTGTTGCCTTTCATCCGGAATTGACCGATGACGTAGCGGTGCATAATTTCTTTATCACCTCGATTGTGGGCACCTAGGCAGGTCCAACCTTCTGCTACAATGACCTTACGGCATGACAGAGTTGACGCAAGCATGTGAGGTGGGATGACAATGGCCGCGAAGCTAACATGTCCCGCATGTGGGGCGAATGATCTCGACGTATGTGAATATGATTCGATGATGGTGCTGCGTGAAGACACCGCAATGTTTACGCTGCGCTGCCCTCACTGCAAAGCTTCGATGTCTTCCGTGAACACGATTCCGCCGCAATTGCGCGATGAAATTCACTTTGCCGCAATCGAGCTTGACGCGGGTATGGGACGTGAAGCTTAGGGCTCTGATCACATACGGTTACTACGCCGCCTCAAGGCGGCGTTTCTTATGGAGGCGAAATGCTTAACGAAATATTTCAGTCACTTGATCCGGTTTTGTTTTCGTTCGGACCTTTCGTAGTCAGATGGTACGGTGTTGCCTATGTGCTCGGGTTCATCTGCGCTGCGTTTGTGCTCTATCGCGTAGCAAAGCGCTGGAAGATTGACATTGATGCCGATTCGCTGATTACCATCATGTTCTGCGTCATTATTGGTGTGATCTTGGGCGGTAGGCTTGGGTATGTGATGTTTTACGGGAATGGCTTTGAGTACTATCTACAACATCCCCTTGAAATATTTGCTTTCAACCAGGGTGGCATGAGCTTCCATGGTGGCTTAATGGGCGCGCTTATTGCTGGCATTGCGGCTGCAAAGTTTACGAAGATTCCGTATCTGACGCTCGCTGATCTTGGCTGCATTGGGGCTCCTGTTGGCTTGTTCTTTGGACGCTGCGCGAACTTCATTAATGGCGAGTTGTGGGGTGCGCCTACCGATGTGCCGTGGGGTGTGGTGTTCGGTGGCAGTGCTGGCATGATGCCGCGTCATCCCTCCCAGTTGTACGAAGCGTTGCTTGAAGGCGTGATCCTTTTCGTGGTGCTCTACGCTCTGTCGCGCAAGTTGCCGCCGAGACCGCAAGGAACTTTCTTGGGAGTCTTCCTTGTTTTGTACGGTTGTTTTCGGTTTGTCATCGAGTTCGTTCGCGAGCCCGATGTCCAGCTAGGATATATATGGGGTGGATGGCTCACCATGGGTCAGCTGCTCTCGGTGCCCTTAATACTTATCGGCATCGGAGTCTTAGTGTATGCGATTAAGATGAAGGTACCTCAACGGGGTCTTCCTCAAATGGCACATGAAGACTAACATATAGGCAAGAAACCGAAACCGACCCAAAGGGGGACGCCATGGATGTCAAGTTTTATCACTGCACGCATTGCGGAAACATCGCCATTAAGCCTTTCGATAGCGGAGTACCACTGGTGTGCTGCGGAGAGAAGATGGAAGAGCTCACCGCTAACACCACCGATGCTGCAACTGAAAAGCATGTTCCGGTCATCACTGTTGATGGCAACAAGGTCCAAGTCGAGGTCGGAAGCGTTCCTCATCCCATGACTCCTGAGCACTGGATCACCTTCATCTGTCTTGTGACCGAAAAGGGCTACCAGATTGCTGAGCTGACCGCCGATGATCAACCTCACGCTGACTTTGCTGTCGCCGAAGGTGACAAGCCTGTTAAGGCCTATGAGTACTGCAACATTCACGGTTTGTGGGTTGCTGAGGTCTAGTCATTGTTTGCATGAGATAGTCGCGGTACAAGTGAGAATGAAAAGGAAGTCCCAACGGGCTTCCTTTTTTACGCCTACGGAGTAAAACGTGGCATGAGGTCCGCATTCTATGAATGATGGAAAACGTCTTCGTGATTTGATGTGAGTGTGCTAGTATATACAGAATTGTCTTCGCCTTGGTCGGAAACCAAGGCTTGTAAAGGAGAATCATGAAACAAGGAATTCATCCAGATTATGTGGATTGCACCGTAAAGTGCAGCTGCGGAAACACCTGGCAGACTCGTTCAACCAAGCCTGAGCTGAGAATTGACCTCTGCAACGAGTGTCATCCGTTCTACACCGGTAACCAGAAGCTTATCGACACCGGCGGACGCGTACAGCGCTTCTCCGATAAATTCGGTGCAGCTAAAGAAACCGTTGCAGCTCGTGAAGCAGCCAAGAAGGCAGAGCGCGTAGCAGCAGCAGAAGCCGCTGAAGCAGCTAAAAAGGCTGAGCGCGATGCTAAAGCAGCTGAGAAGGCAGCTCGTGCAGCTGAGTTTGCTAAGAAGGCCGAGTCTGAGCCTGTTGCTGAGAAGCCTGCTGAGGAGGCCGCTGCCGAAGCTGTCGCCGAGGAAGCTGTTGAGGCTCCTGCAGCCGAAGCTCCTGCTGAGGAAAAAGCAGCTGAATAACGCTTTGCCGTTAAGCAATAAACAAGAAAGGCGCTCTTATGGGCGCCTTTCTCACGTAATAAAGTGGCCCTTGAGCTTTTACCGCTGCGTTATGGACATCATTTGAATGGCTTCGCCAAAGAGGCGGCCTGCTCCTGACATAACAGCAAAACGGGCCTTTTC
>JAVWLC010000185.1:0-5448 GCA_036638175.1 Raoultibacter sp.
AGCACTGTCTTGAGGACCTCGACGCTGAGTTTGTGACAAAGGTTCAGCCAGGCGATATTATTGTTGCTGATGAGAACTTCGGTTGCGGGTCTTCTCGCGAACATGCTCCGATCGCTATTAAAGCAGCGGGCGTTGATGTGGTTATCGCCAAGAGTTTCGCTCGTATCTTCTATCGCAACTCAATTAACACGGGACTTGCTATCATGGAATGCCCCGAAGCGGTTGATGCTATTAGCCAGGGTGATATCGTAAGCGTCGATGCTGATGCAGGCGTTATCACTGACGTTACAACAGGGCAAACCTTCACGGCCAGTCCCTTTCCGCCGTTCATTAAGGAAATCATAGAGGCTGGCGGTCTGATCAATCGCACGAAAGAAAAATTGGGCAAGTAGTTAGCACTGCGAAGGCGCGGGTTTTAAAGCCCGCGCTTTTATGTATAGGAGACAAGCGAGGAACGACCATGACGAAGACATACAAAATTTGCCTGCTTCCCGGCGACGGCATTGGCCCTGAAATCATCGCCGAAGGTGTCAAGGTGCTCAATGCGGTGGGTGCGAAGTATGACGTGACTTTTGACTACACCGAAGCACTGCTGGGTGGTATTGCTATCGATGAAACAGGCGAAGCACTTCCTGCGGCAACACTGGACGTGGCGCATGCGTCCGATGCTGTGCTGCTTGCTGCAGTGGGAGGTCCGAAGTGGGATACAACAGACCCAAATCAACCACGCCCTGAACAGGGACTTCTTGGCATTCGTAAAGAACTTGGGCTGTATGCAAACCTTCGCCCGGTACGTATTTTTAAAGCGCTTGCTGATGCTTCCTCGCTCAAGCGTGAGGTCATCGATGGCGTTGATCTTATCATCGTCCGCGAGCTGACAGGTGGCTTGTACTTTGGCGAACGTGACCGCGTGTATGCCGAGGCTGGCTGTGGCGTTGACGGTGCTGAGGGTCAGCGTGCATTCGATACGCTTGAGTATCGCGAGTACGAAGTTGAGCGCATTGTGCGTCATGCGTTTGAAACGGCGCGCAAACGTAACAAGCGTGTTCACTCAATCGACAAGGCTAACGTACTTGAGACAAGTCGCATGTGGCGCGAAGTGGCGCACCGCGTTGCCGAGGATTATCCCGATGTAGAAATTATCGATCAGCTTGTTGATAACACCGCCATGCAACTGGTGAATCGTCCGACTCAGTTTGATGTTGTTGTCACGGAGAACATGTTCGGCGATATTCTTTCCGACGAGGCCTCAATGCTGACGGGTTCTCTTGGAATGCTTGCAAGCGCAAGTCTCGGTGATGGCACAGCCCTTTACGAGCCAAGCCATGGTAGCGCTCCTGATATCGCAGGTCAGGGAATTGCAAACCCGCTTGCTCAGATCCTGTCGGTTGAGATGATGCTGCGCTATAGCTTCGATCTTGGCGAAGCGGCGGATGATATTGCAGCTGTCGTTGAACGCGTGCTCGATGATGGATGGCGCACGGGTGATATCGCGAATACGGATACTCCTGCAGATAAAATTGTGGGTACCGAGGCTATGGGTGATTTGGTGGTTGCTGCTCTGCAGGCTTAGCGCACAGCGGGACAGTGTTTAAGTTCCGCAGAGTGCTTCCTCGTGCTATTCTTTGAGGCTAGCATTTTCGGGGCAGAAACATGAGGCGATTTTCACATGGTCATGATGGGCGGGATTCCGCGAAAGCACATACAGGCACTGGTTGGCGTTGAGCTGCTCATTGTCGTGCTCGCGACCATCTTTGGTGCGTATGTTGTTACGGCACACGCAACACTGCCGTCCATCATTTACGTGATTTTTGTCATGGTGTCCTGCGCTGCTGCTGCGGTGATGTGGTACCTGTTTGTAGTGAAGCGACCGCAGTGGTGGGGCAGACAAGCAAACCCACAACGCCTTAAAAACATCCTTATCGCATCTGCGGTGTTTGCGGTATTCCTTGAGTGGGGAACGCTGGTGGGCGCACCCATTGCAAGCCCCTTTGTCCTAGCCGATTGGCACCTATCGCGCGTGGCGGCATTTTTTGTCCTTTCGTTACCGGTGATGTCGTGCATAACCATGTATGACTGGCGCGCGTTTTTGCTGCGAAACACAACCAAGGCACTCGCCGATAACAAACTTTTGCTCAAGCGATTTTGTTTCTGGGCACTTGTTGCGGTTGCTGTTGCCCTAGCTGCTGCATGCATTTCTGGTTTGCTCTGCGCCCAGGGCGGTATTGCTAATGCGATTCCGTACCAAGTTACGTGGGCCTCCATCGCTGCTGTTGCAGCGATTCTTGTTGGTTTGCGTCACAGCATGGCCGAGCGTCCTGAGCGCGGGTTTCTTGCGGTTGTGCTGGCAGCGGGTATGCTTATCGCGGTGTTCACGCCGTATTACACCCATATATCGTGGGATGATCAGATCCACTACGACCGCGCGATTGCCACATCGTATCTGGTTGATCCTGAGTATACGATGGGCGATGCTGCGTTAGTTGGTCGTGCGTACTACGACGTGGCAAAAGACTCGCGTGCACCGACTGACACGCGGTGGGTGGACCCTTACGATAGCGAACGCCTTGAATCAACCTACGATAGAATCAATGAACTTGGTGCCGATGAGGCAGGCGCGGTGCGTATTCAGGGGGCGAATTCGCTGCGCGGTTCAAGTCTTATTGGATATTTCACCGTGGGGTATATACCTGCAGCTATTGGATTGTGGATTGGTCGACTCTTTGCGCTCCCAACAACGATGGTGTTCTTGCTTGGCCGTCTTACGACGCTGCTGTGTTATGCGCTGGTGACTTACTTTGCGTGCAAGCGACTCAAGAGTGGCAAGATGCTTTTGGCGGCATGCGCGCTCATTCCAACCTCGGTATTTCTTGGGGCAAGTTACAGCTATGACTTCTGGCTGATTTCGTTTCTCATGTTAGGGTTTGCCTGTTTTATCGGCGAGCTGCAACGACCTGACGAACCACTTTCTTGGCGAAGACTTTGGCTTATGATCGGAGCTTTTTTGCTCGCCCTCGGGCCTAAGGCGGTGTATGTGCCCATTGCAGCAATGCTCCTTTTTATGCCGCGCAAAAAATTTAAGGGGTCATTAACTCACAAGCGCTACCTGATCATCGTCTTTGCCTCGGCATTTTTCGTGCTGTCCACGTTCTTGCTTCCCTTCTTCATTGCAGGGCCTGGATCGGGCGATTCTCGCGGCGGGGATGTGAATCCGTCTGCTCAGATTGACTTCATTTTGCAGCAACCCTTTGCGTATCTAGATGTGTTCTGGAAGTTCTTTGATACCTATATATCAGTTGACCAGTCGGAGTTTATCCTTACTGATTTCTGCGGTATTGAAACGGCTAAGTGCATGCGCGAGATATATTGGCTTTTGCCGCTTATTGCGTTGACTGACCGCGGTGTTTGGGATGCCGTATGGGCAACCCATGCGAAACGCATTTCCATGGTAGCGTTAGGTCTTTTGACCGTGCTGCTTATCAGTACGGCGCTCTTTATCGACTTTACGCCACCCGATGCGGGCACTATTCTTGGGGTTCAAGGTCGCTACATGCTGCCACTGCTGTTCCCCTTGTTCTTGATTTGCCTCAACTTCAAACCTATGGCGCGCTATAGCAAGGAATTTAGTCGTCGTGGATATAACTATGGTGTTCTGATAGCGAGCGGCGGGCTTTTATTTATCAGCATCGCCGAGGTGCTTATCTCACAATTTTAATGCACAAAAGAAGCTTTGGGCTAGAAGTCTTACCGAATATATGTTGACAACATATAGCCTCGGGTATATGTTTATATCATATAGTAACCGAAACACGAGCCGACTCTTTCGAAAGGAGATTGCATGGTACATGAGAGCACCAATAGGAGCGATGCTTTTGAAGCTTCCAATGAGAAGATCGAAGCAAGTACTCAGCCGTGTGGACATGGCGGCTCTCGAAAGAGTGAGTGTGCCGATCGGGGTGCACGCAAGCCGTGCTGTCGTAAACGCGGGGGTGGTGGCGGTGCTTTGGTTGAGCCCGCGGCGCTTGCAGCCCTTCTTTACGCAGGCGGCTATGGGTATGACCTGCGCCGTATCATTCTCGAAATGAGTGATGGTGAAGTGGATGTTGATGTTGGCGGGCTCTATCGCATCTTGCGTCGCATGGAGGAAAGCGGTTCGGTGATTTCGCGCTGGCACGATGGCGAAACGGGTCCGAGTAGGCGTGAATACGAGCTAACCGAACAAGGTGTCGAGCTTGCTGAGCAGTGGATTGAAGCATTGCGAAGCCGGATGCGTCTTGATGGCTTGCTTGCGAATATGTTGGAACAGGGCCTTGCTCATCTTGAACAACGGAGATCTGAGGGCTTACGCAGTGATACGGAGCAAAATCCGAGAAAGAAGGAAAACCATGAGTGAATCGATGAAACTTGCCGTACCTTCAATGGGTGAAGGCGGCTTGGATGCAGAGCGTTCGGGGCATTTTGGACATTGCGATTGCTTTACCCTGATCGATATTGTGGATGGTGCAATTACAGATACAACGGTGCTGGCAAATCCCCCACACGAAGAAGGCGGCTGTCTTCGCCCTGTGGGACTTCTCGCCGAATGCGGTGTTGATGCAATAGTTGCTGCTGGCATGGGCGGTCGTCCTCTCATGGGCTTCAATGATGCGGGCATTACCGTCTACTTCGAAAACCAAACTCCCAACGTCGGGCAAGCTGCCACCTTGGTTGCCGCAGGAACCGTTCCAATAATGGGCGTGGAAAACACCTGCCAGCACCACTAATATTTTTCGTCATCAGTTTGCAGACAGCCTGTAAATCACCTCCTCAACTGCCTATGTGCCGCCGCTTCTCTGGTATGCTTACGCTCTACAAGAAAGGCGACGGCGATGGGTCAGATTGAAGTGGACGACAACGGACTGTATCATGCAAGTCGAACAGCTATGCTGCTTTCAAAACAGCATAAACTCGCTGGAGCAGTTCCCCCCTGTGGTGCTTTCATTCCTGCTCATCAGTATGGTTTTATCGAAGGCGGAATGCCTGCGCCGGGTAAAAACGATAAATACATCGTCGAGTTTATGGGAGGGACAACGCTGCGCATTATCGCGTATGTTGACGATTTTGCACGCGTTTTTACAACCAGCAGTCCTGTTACGCGCCCGCCCGCGACCGAACCCGATCTTAGTTTAGCGCGCTATCCCGAGCAGGGAAGCGATGGCTTTGAGCGCGGAATCATTCAGGTTTTATGTTCCGATGGGGTCACGCGTCGTGCTGCTGAATATCGCTGCAGAAAGGGATCGTATTCTGTCGAGGGCTCGTGGTTCGATTTCGGTGCTTTTGGGCAGAATGTTTCATTTGAAGAGCTTTTGGTGTGTACCTATCTCGCCTTTGTATATCGTCCGACAATCTGTGATACTCACCCACCTCTGTTTGGGATTGGAAATGTAGAGTCCGCTCTTATGCAGGAAA
>JAVWLC010000186.1:0-5443 GCA_036638175.1 Raoultibacter sp.
GATCCCAACAAAGACTATATCAACCTCCCTATGTTTATGGTGTGCGACGACGATCACATTAAATCGGGTCCAATCGGAAAACCAGCACAGAAAAAAGATGACCCGCCTTACATGTGGGCTCCCACTAAAGATGTCTATATTTGGAGCGATGACAACCAAAAGGAAATCGAAAAAGGGTGGATTATCAAAGCGGATACAATCGAAGAACTTGCAGAAAAAATGAAGGCCAAAACATATGTTACGGGAACAGAAAAAACCATTTCTGCTGAAGCACTGAAAGCCTCTATCGAGAAATATAACGCAGGATGCGAAGCAGGCGTCGACGAATTTGGCCGACCCACCGAGAGAATCAAGCCCATTATGACGCCTCCGTTCTACGCGATCGAAATGTGCCCTTGCGCGCTCTATTCGCTCGGTTGGCTTGCCTCAGATGGCGTAGGTCAGGTTCTCGATTGGAACGATGAACCAATGAGCCGCCTCTATTGCGCAGGAAATGCTGGTCAAGGTATGTATTATATGCCTGCAGGAGTATCAATTTGTCTTGGTATGGGCTGGGTTTCTGGGCAGCATGCCGCTTCTCTCAGCGCATGGGATGAAGATAAAAAGAAATAGATAGCGTTCTCGTATCCGGCACGTGTAGATCCCTCCTGCACGTGTCGGACGCTCCCGTCAAAGGATTAGCCCATGAACACCACTCGAATAACGCACAACAAAGTACTTTCAGCAATGCTTTTTTGTTTGATACTAGCGACCAGCCTCATCGTTGGCTGCTCGCCGCAACCCACAAGCGAGACAAAACAAAGCGATTCAAAGCAAGCAGCCGTCGACTTCACTTGGACAGCAGATGCCGACTGTGCTACTTGTCATACAACCGAAACCGCCTCAATGACTGACTCTTCGTGTCTTGCCTTTATCCACGAAAAAGAAGGCACTACGTGTTCAACGTGTCATACCGATACTGCTGGTCTTGCAAGTGCGCATAAAGATGCAACAAATAGCGAAGCTGTCAAAGTAAAGAAACTCACGGCAACATCAATCGATGAAAACATATGTTTCTCATGCCACGGCAGCTACGAAGATCTTGCTATCAAGACTGCTGGCTCCTCGACTTTGACAGACTCCAACGGAACCATCGTCAATCCACATGCCATGCCGGCAATCGAAGATCATGCCAAAACAACATGTGCAAGTTGTCACACCATGCACACTGCTGAGCCTACAACGAAAAGTGCACCCGACTACTGCTCGAGCTGCCACCACGCAGGCGTTTACGAATGCAATACGTGCCACTGACAAGCACAATATTCAAACGATGATTGGGCGGCAAGCTCAATCATCGTTTGAGAGCATCTATCTTGTATTTTAACGGAGCGCTTCCCTGACCGATTGCGCAATACCTTCGCCATCGAGGCCGAGATCACGAAGGAGTAAGTCGGTCTTGCCTTGGCTCACGAATGCATCGGCAATACCGAGCGTGGTCACCGGAACCTGCAACCCGAGCGCAGCCAGCTCCTCAAGCACGCCCTCACCAGCGCCGCCAGCTATCACGCCCTCCTCAACCGTCACGATGCGAGGCAGCTTCGCTGCCTTTGCTATCGCTGCGGTGTCGAGCGGCTTCACCCAGCGCATGTCAACCACACGCGCTTCGATACCGTCGGCAGCAAGCAGTTCGGCAGCTTCCATGGACTTCCCGACCATGCGTCCAAAAGCAAGAATAGCAACATCGCTTCCCTTGCGAACAGTAACGCTTTTCCCCTGTTCAAAAACCTGTGGCTCTTCAGGTATTGAAACGCCTTCGGCTTCTCCACGCGGATATCTGATGGCAAAAGGACCACCAACCGCAAGCGCAGTATGGAGAGCATCAACAAGCTCGGCTTCATTCGAAGGAGCAAGCACCTTCATGTTGGGGACCATGCGTGTATACGCGATATCAAACACGCCGTGGTGCGTCGGTCCATCTTCGCCGACTAAACCACCACGATCGATGGCAAACACCACATCGAGTTCAGGCAGCGCGTTATTAATGATCATCTGGTCAAATGCACGCTGCATAAACGTTGAATAGATTGCAACAACGGGCTTCTTGCCGCCAAACGCTAGACCAGAAGCCATACCCACGGCATGCTCTTCGGCAATACCTGCATCGATAAAACGATCAGGGAATTTTTTGGCAAAGTCAGCAAGACCTGTGCCATCTTTCATTGCCGCCGTGATAGCTACGATATCTTCGTTCTTCTCAGCCTCGGCAACAATGGCTGAAGAAAACACCGATGTGTAATTGGGAGCTTTCGCGGGCTTTTTCTTGACCTCGCCTGTTGCAATATCAAACGGTGATACCCCATGGAAAATCTCAGGCGATTTTTCCGCAGGCCCATAACCGATACCTTTCTTGGTAACCACATGCACAAGAACAGGCCCCTCGGTATTAAGCACCGCACTGAGCGTCTCTCTGAGCAACGGAATGTTATGACCATCAATGGGAGCCGTACATAAAATACCCAACTGCTCAAACATCATAGAGCGCGGAATAACGAACTGCTTCATCGACTCTTTGAGGTTGCGGCCCAGGTTGGCCATCGCATAACCAAACCGTCCACTACTCTCCAGACGCTCCTGAACCGTATCGCGAGTGTGACGATACTGGCTTGAGGTGCGCATATAGCCGAGATGCTTCATGAGCGCCCCGACGTTACGCGAGATAGACATTTCGTTATCGTTCAAAATGATAACCATCGGCGTTTGCTCCTGGCCGATGTGGTTCAAAGCCTCAAAAGCCATGCCACCCGAAAGCGCTGCATCACCAATAACCGCAACGATGCGCTCATCGCTTTTCCGGAGGTCACGTGCAAGCGCAAGCCCTAAAGCAACGGAAAGCGAATCGGATGCATGCCCCGAAGGATGTACGTCATACGGGCTTTCGGACGGCTTCGGAAAACCCGAAATGCCGCCGTAACAACGCAGCGACTCAAACTCTTCCAACCGACCCGTCAACAGCTTATGTGCATAAGCCTGGTGCCCAACGTCAAACACCAGCCGATCCTTGGGGCAATCAAGCAACGAGTGCGCAGCGAGAATAATCTCTACCGTGCCAAGGCTTGAAGCCACATGGCCGCCTGTCTCAGAAGTGACCGAAATGATTTCTTCGCGAAGTTCATTCGCAAGAATCGCCAGCTCCTCATCGGAGAGAAGTTTGAGATCATTAGGAGAACTAATTACGTCGAGAATACGGTCCTTCATAGCCTTCACCCACTTACTGCTGCCGCGAATTGCCGTCTTCGCCAAGCTCGGCGGCTTCGTTGCTGCTTGCTTCGTCGGCGTCCTCAACTTCGCCTATCTCGGATTGAGCCGCAATACCCTCCTCAAGGAGCGTACTTGCTTGCATACCGAGCTTAACAGCCTCTTCATAAAGGTCAAGGGCAGCATCCAATGAGATGCCGTCAACGTTCACTGCATCAACTATTTCATCGAGACGTGTTTTGACGTTCTCGAATGTCGCGTTCGTCTCATTCACCTTTGGTCTCTTCTTCCAACAATGTCGCAATGCGACCGAGCACTCCGTTCACGAATCGGGGCGAATCATCTTCCCCGCCGTAATCTTTTGCCAGCTCAACGGCTTCGTTGATCGAAACCGACAAGGGGACATCCTCGAAGTACATCATTTCACACGTTGCCAGGCGCAAAATAGAACGGTCCACTACTGGCATGCGCCCAAGCGACCAGTTTTCGGATGTCGACTTCAGGTGCGTGTCGATATCTTCTTGGTGCTCCTCGATAGTCCGCAAAAGTTCGCAGGCATATTCGGGAAGCGGGCCGTCTTCGGCCAAATAACGGGCATCGGCGACGATGGTCGCCGCCGATTCGTCAAGGATTTCACCTTGATACAGAACCTGTAGGGCCGAGCGGCGTGCATAGGTTCTTTCGTGTCGTTTAGCAGACATGCAGTTATACCTCTTCGTCTGCTTATTCGGCGAACTGAATGCCGTCAATATATACGTCGACACCGCCGACCGGGATACCAATTTGACTTGCAACAGCATCCGAAATGGAAGCGCGCAAGGCTTGAGCTACCTCAGGCAGCACATAGCCGTAATACACATCAACGCGAATAGACACGTTGAGCTTATCGTTGTCATCAACATCGACTTCGATACCCTGTGTCGAGGGCTTCGAACCAAATACGGAACGCAATCCACCCACGCCAGAAGATCCAACCGAAGCCACACCTTTTACTTCTTTTGCTGCAATCGAAATAATGGTTTCGACAACACCAGGTGCAAGTGCCATACCGTCTACATTCAGGTCAGTCATTGTCTAATCTCCCATCTGCGTTTCAAGGAAATCAGTGGCGAAATCGCCCGATACGAACGCTTTCGTTTCCAACACCTTCTTGTGGAAGGGGATGGTGGTCTTGATTCCTTCGATTTTGAACTCATCGAGCGCGCGCTTGCCGCGAGCTATTGCTTCCTCGCGATCCTGCCCGTACACAATGAGCTTCGCTACCAACGAATCATAATACGGTGAGATTTTAGTACCAGCACGAACGTAACTCTCCACACGAACACCAGGGCCTGTCGGCACATCAAATACTGTGAGAGTACCTGGACAGGGGCGGAAATCATGATCGGGGTCTTCAGCGTTGATACGGAACTCCATTGCATGACCAAAGGGCTTGAAGGGAGCGCGATCAGCGCATGATATCGGTTCACCTGCGGCAATGCGCAATTGTTCCTTGATAATATCCGTGCCTGTGATCTGTTCGGTCACGGGATGCTCAACCTGCACGCGCGTATTCATTTCCATGAAGTAGAAACGACCGTCCTGATCGAGCAAAAACTCGATCGTTCCCGCGTTGCGGTAGTCAACGGCGCGCACAGCCTTAATAGCGGCCACACCCATCGAACGACGGAGCTCTTCGGTAAGTGCCGGGCTCGGAGCTTCTTCAACGAGTTTCTGGTGACGACGCTGAATCGAACAATCGCGCTCACACAAAGCGATGCGATTGCCAAAATCATCAGCAAGTACCTGAATCTCAACGTGACGAGGACGCAGCACGAGCTTCTCGAGATACACGCCATCGTTTCCGAATGCCGCACCAGCTTCGTTGCGGGCAGCCTTGTACTGGGCCTCAAGATCGTTCGGATGATGAACCTCGCGCATACCCTTGCCGCCGCCACCAGCAGTAGCCTTGATAAGCACCGGATAGCCAACGCGCTGGGCAAAGTCTTTGGCTTCCTCAACGGTATCAATGCAGCCATCAGACCCAGGAACGGTCGGAACGCCACACATCTTCATTGTTTCACGCGCTTCACTCTTGTCGCCCATGCGCTCGATACACTCAGGCGCGGGGCCGATGAAAACAAGATCGTTATCAGCACAAGCGCGAGCAAACTCAGCGTTTTCCGCCAAGAACCCGTAACCAGGGTGAATTGCTTCAGCACCCGAG
>JAVWLC010000187.1:0-5438 GCA_036638175.1 Raoultibacter sp.
TTCATGATGTTCTCCATTGCCTTAGAAGTAACACCATTGAGTGCGTTTGCTACGTCAGGACGGTTGATACGGATGATCAAAAGTCCATCCTCACGAAGTTCGGAAACGACGGTGTCAATCCCGTAGTAATCTGCCATTGCTCCTCCTAAATATTGAAACAGGTTGTTTTTCATCCGCGACGCTCAAGCGAAAAGCTTAATGCGCGGGCTATAAGGAGATAGTACGGCGAAGGGGTACCGCTTACATCACAAGCTCTTTAGTAATTAGTGAATACTTAAAAAGGGAGCATCGTTAAAAACGCAGTAGTGGCATGAGGGCGCAGATAGGAGATGCCTTCGCCTCTGATAAAAAGACTTCTCTCTTCATGCCCTGCGCGCCATCGGTTCCTTTTTGTTGGATACTCGTATCAAGATTTTTCATCATACCTCTATCACTAACAGCCGGCATAGTACCTGTTCAAGCATCGCAAGAAAATAAGTAATGATGTTTTCACAGCATTTTTGCGATGTGCGGGTGATGCTTGGCAAGCAAACTGCAATCAATGCGTGAGGGCTCGGTTGCTGCTTCGCAAACGACGGTAGCCGAGCCAATAAGCAAATACATTGAACCTAAGAAGGGAAAGGTACAGGATGAAAATCGTTGTTGCTTTCAAGGTTGTCCCAGACGATCAGGACATCCAGGTATCCAGTGATCGGAGTCTCGACTTCTCCAAGGCACACCAGATCGTTTCAACCTATGATCTCAATGCTTTAGAGGCTGCGGCCCAACTCGCGGAAGCTACGGGTGGCTCTACTGTTGGTATGACGGCAGGTCCTGCCGCTATCGACGATAGCAAGCTCAAGAAAAACGTACTTGCACGCGGAATTGATGAACTGGTTATGACCGCTGATGATGCATGTGCCAACATGGATGCCCACGCAACGGCCGAAGCGCTTGCAAGCCTCGCGGGTAAGATTGGCGACTATGACGTGATTGTTTCAGGTGACGGATCAGCTGATAACTATGCACAGCAAGTTGATGTTCAGTTGGCAGCCAAGCTTGGTATTCCGTTTGTGAGTGGCGTCACGAAGATCACCCCTGAAGGCGATACGCTTATCGTTGAGCGCACCCTTGAAGACGTAATCGAAACGGTTGAAGTGCCGCTTCCTGCTGTTGTGTCGGTAACTCCTGATGTTGCTTTGCCTCGTATCCCGGGTATGAAAGACATTCTTGCTGCTGGCAAAAAGCCGATGGATGTCGCAGCTGCTGATGGTGCATACGAAAGCGTCATCGAAGTTCTTGCATGCAAAGCTCCTGAGCAAGCAGATCGTAAACTTGAAATCTTTGAGGCATCCGAAGATGGTGCCATTCAGAAATTCGCAGCAGCCATCAAGGCCGCACTGTAAAGGAAGGTGGATACTACTATGAAAGCACTCGTTCTTGCCGAACGTTCCGATGCTGCCCGTTCCTTGTGTGCTGGCGCTCGTACAATTGCCGATGAAGT
Source organism: Raoultibacter sp. (assembly GCA_036638175.1). Taxonomy (GTDB): domain Bacteria; phylum Actinomycetota; class Coriobacteriia; order Coriobacteriales; family Eggerthellaceae; genus Raoultibacter. Next base: position 1,484 of record JAVWLC010000187.1, read on the forward strand.
TGTATTTGTTGCAATCGGTTCTGTTGATGTCCCTGCTGGGATCGCTGATAAAGTAGCGCATATCGCGCTTCCTGAAAGCGCTGTTTTTGATGACGCTGCTGAAACCGTTATCTCTGTTTTTGATGCCGAAGCACCTGGCGTAGTCTTTGTTGAGCCGACACGTCACCTGCTTGCTATTGCTGGTAAGCTTGCTGCGCATTGCGGCACTGCTACCATTACCGACGTTCTTGCATTCGAAGATGGCGCTGCGAAAAGCTTGTATTTTGGTGGCGTTGGTGAGCGCACGCTCAAGGTTGAAGGCACGGCTATCTATACCGTATCAGTAGATGCATTTGGTGAGGCTGCACCATCAGGAGCCAATGCTACTGAGGAGATCTCATGGGTTGCGCCTGCGTGTCCGCTTAAGCTGGTGTCGTCAAAGCCCATCGAAAAGAGTGGCGTTGACCTATTCAAGGCTGAAGCTGTTGTAGCTGCTGGTCGTGGATTCGCCGAGGAAAGCGATCTCGATTTGGCTCGTGAGCTTTGCGACAAGATCGGTGGGGGACTCGGCTGCTCGCGTCCTCTCACCGAAGGCGTCGATTGGCTGCCTTCCGAGGTGTACATCGGAGTATCGGGTCTCATGCTTACCCCGAAAGTCTACATCGCAGCGGGCATCTCTGGGCAGATGCAGCACATGGTAGGCTGCAATCGTGCACAGACCATCTTTGCTATCAATAAAGATAAAAATGCAGCCATCTTTAAGCAGTGCGATTATGGTATCGTTGGCGACATCAAGGACGTACTCCCTGCACTGAATGCGGCCCTGTAAAGACTAAGGAAACGCGGCGGGTTGGGTTTGGTAACTCACTCGCCGCTTGAAGACGAGAAAGGAATCATCCATGGCAGATTTCGACGCGATCGTCGTCGGTTCTGGTTGCGCCGGCTCGGTGGCAGCTTATGAGCTGGCGAAGGCGGGCAAGAGTGTGCTTGTCGTCGAACGCGGGAACTACGCTGGTGCTAAGAACATGACTGGCGGTAGGATCTACGCGCATTCGCTCAAAAAGGTATTCCCCGATTTTGAAACGGAAGCACCCATCGAGCGTAAGATTACGCACGAGCGCATTTCGCTGATCTCGTCCGATGCAAACTTCACGGTTGACTTCTCCTCGGAAGAGATCGAAAAGGAAGGTCAGGACTCGTATTCAGTCTTGCGTGGACCTTTTGATCAATGGCTTGCCGAGAAAGCTGAAAGCGCGGGCGCTGAGTACATTTACGGCATTGCTGTTGAGGATCTCATGATCGAAAACGGTCGCGTCATGGGCGTGCGTGCTGGCGAAGACGAAATCACCGCAGAGGTTGTCCTGCTGTGCGACGGTGTGAACTCTCTTCTGACTGAAAAGGCTGTTGGATATAAGCGTCCACCAGCATCTGGTATTGCTGTTGGCATCAAGCAGGTTATCGAAGTGCCTGCAGCAACAATCACCGATCGTGTGTTGGCGGGATCTGATAACGAAGGTGCAGCGTGGCTCTTCTCAGGTTATTCAACACATGGCACGTTTGGTGGTGGCTTCATGTACACCAACAAGGACTCAATTTCGCTCGGCATCGTCGCAGGCATTGAAGCAACCATGAACCATGGCAAAGTGCCCGTGTATCAGATGCTTGAAGATCTCAAAAATCACCCAGCGGTCGCTCCGCTTATCAAGGGCGGCAAAGTGGTTGAGCATTCAGGGCACATGGTTCCTGAGGGTGGCATCAACATCATGCCTGAACTCACGGGCGACGGCGTTATGCTTGCTGGTGAATCTGCCATGATGTGCGTGAACCTTGGGTATCAGGTGCGCGGTATGGACTATGCGGTTGCTGCCGGACAGATGGCTGGTCAAGCTGCTGCGAATGCACTTGATGCAGGAGATACCTCAAAAGCGGGACTGCAGAGTTATATTGATGCGCTTGAGGGCAGCTTTGTCATGAAGGATCTCCGTCAATTTGCCAAAGTCCCTGCGTTTATGGAAGGCTTTGAGCGCATGTTTGATGGATACCCCGAAATGATTCGCGACATGATGAACAAGATGTTTGTTGTTGATGGCGAACCTGTTCAACCCATGAAGAAGTCCATGATGCCTATCGTGAAACAGGTTGGCATGATGAATCTCTTTAAGGACGTGAGAGGAGCGATGAAGGCCCTATGAGCGATATGAAAATCACGGTCAACGTTGATGAATACCTGTCAATAAACAAGTACGAGGTTGACGAAGGAAATGCTCACATTGAGCTGGTTGACGATCCTGATACTGCTGAGTTTATGAAGCTTGTACGCGTGTGCCCTGCAGCGCTCTACAAGATTGATGAAGACGGCAAGAAATCTTTTGACTACGCTGGTTGTCTCGAATGCGGTACTTGTCGCATCGCTTGCGGAGATACCATCATCAAGAAATGGGAGAACCCGCAGCCAACGATGGGTATCGAATATCGATTCGGCTAAGAGCACCTTTTAGTTTGGCATACACGAGCAACGCGCCCTTCCTGATAGGGCGCGTTGCTTTAGCTCATACTGAATCAATGATGATGGTGTGCCGCTCTTAATAAAGTAGACTTAATTAACGATGCTATTTTTTACGAACTCTAGAAGCTCTTCATAGCCAAGAGATCCGTCAGCAACGCCCATGATTGTTTGGTAGTAAGCATCTGATTTAGGTTTAAAGCGACAACCGCTTACTATGAGGAGGATACCAATAAGGGCTGCTCCAGTCCTTTTGTTGCCATCAGCAAAGGGATGTTGGCTGATGATTTCATATCCAAGACGGGCTGCCTTTTCTGGGGTTGTTGGGTAAAGCTCAATGTTATCGAAGCTTTGCCAAGACTGAGCGAGAGCAGCCTTGGCAAAGCTTCATCACGAACCCCTTCTATTCCACCGTATTCTTTGATCTTCCGTTGATGCACAATGAGAGCTGTCTCTTTTGTGATCGGAACAATGCGCTGATTCATTTTGAGAGTCTCTCAAAAACATCCCGATACTCTCTATCGAGGTCTTCATCAGCTGCTAAATATTTCTCTTGAATGTCAAGGGTGTTATCTGCATCAATAGGTACGATTTTGAAAGCTGGTTTGTTTCGCTTGAAGACCGTAACTTGGACGCGGTCATTCATAACCATATCGGTAATTTGAGTGAAGTTGATCCTTGCTTCTGAAAAGCTTGCTGTTAAAGGCATCGCGAATCCTTTCATCTTTTTCACTGTAGCAAGTGTTTCTTGTAGTATATACAAAAATAGTAAAATAAACGTAATAAAAATAGTACGTAAAATATTAAATACAGAAAAAATAAATCCTGTAAAGAGGGTCCTATTTCTACGGCCAACAAGCGAACTATGTCCTTTGTTTTCTCTGTACCGATGCTTTAGCCTTTGAGATAGAAAAAACACTACGTACATAAGGAGCGGAAGAGACAATGCCGCAAGACTTAACTTCACTTGATGAAAACCCCTCAAGCATGCAGCACATCGTGAAGGATCGGTTCGCATCGGGTCTCGGTATGGAAGTCATAGAGGCACGTCCTGGATACGGGGTTGCTCGTCTTGTTATTGACGATCAGCACCTAAATGCCGTCGATACCGTGCATGGGGGAGTGTTTTTTACGCTTGCAGACTACGCCTTTGGTGCCGCAACAACGAACTTCGACAACGAAACAGTCACCTTAACAGCGAGTATCGACTACATTGCCACGGGTCCAAAAGGTACAGTTTTTACTGCAGTAGCGAAGGAGATTGCAGCCACACGCCGTACATCACGCTATGACGCAGAAGTGCGCGACGAAACTGGCAAGCTTATGGCAACTGCACATTTCGTTGGCTATCGTAAGGGTTGAGTGGAATGTACCCCAGTTTGCTTCTGTGGATTTGCCCCCACAATCGCCGCGCTTGCAATAAGGTAGCTAGTCACCTGCGTAAAAGTATGGTATAAATAATGCTTGGTTGTG
>JAVWLC010000188.1:0-5386 GCA_036638175.1 Raoultibacter sp.
TATGGTTGCAGAAGGTATCAACGTCGTGGTTTCTCACGGCAATGGTCCTCAGGTTGGCATGATCAATAACGCTTTTGCCTATGCAAGCGCTAATGATGGTAAAACACCTGAGATGCCGTTTCCTGAGTGTGGCGCTATGAGCCAAGGCTACATTGGCTATCAGCTTTCCCAGGCAATTTTGGGTGAACTGAAGCGCCGCGGCATCATGCGTTCTACGGCTACCGTTGTCACCCAGACCGTTGTCTATCCTGACGATCCTGCTTTCCAGAATCCCACAAAGCCCGTTGGTGCATTTATGACCGAAGAGCAGGCAAAAGCCAAAGCCGAAGAGACAGGACTTACCTTCAAAGAAGACTCCGGTCGCGGATGGCGCATGGTTGTTGCTTCTCCGAAGCCTCAGCGCATCGTAGAGTTTGACGCGGTTAAAGATCTCATGGAAGCTGGCTACATTGTTATCTCAGCTGGCGGCGGCGGAGTACCTGTAATCGAAGCGAATGATTCGTATCAGGGTGTTCCTGCCGTTATCGACAAGGATCGCTCAAGCGCAAAGCTTGCTGCTGATTTCCATGCTGACATGCTTGTAATCCTTACGGCTGTAGAGAAGGTTGCTATCAACTTCAATACTCCCGAACAAGAGGAAATCGATTCCATGACGGTTGCTGAAGCACGTAAGTACATCGGCGAAAATCAGTTTGCTCCAGGTTCGATGTTGCCCAAGGTCGAGGCATGTATCGAATTTGTTGAGGCTCATCCCGAGGGCCGTGCCCTCATCACGTCGCTCGAATGTGCGGCGCGGGGCCTCAAGGGTGAGACGGGTACCGTTATCACCAAATAGTTTTAGGGGTGCTTCATCAGGCGGACGGAGCCTGGACGAGCTTGATTACGGCTCAGTCCGCCTGCAATTTCTCGTTCACCGTAAACATCGATCCCTACCAAAGGAGGGGCTATGACCGAGAAAGAAAAGGCTAAGAGTAGAAAAAAGCGATCGATTAGCTCGTTTACTATTCTGCTCATCATTCTGATCGTGCTTGCGATTGTCACAGTTGTGATGTCGCTTATGGGCGTTCAGGGTATTGAAGGTGCAACAATCGCTAACGTGGCGACGGCACCCTTTACCGATGCTTTGCCAGTTTGTCTGTTCGTTTTGATTCTCGGTGGCTTTTTGGGAATAGTCACCGAAACCGGAGCTCTTGATGCGGGTATCGCCGCGTTGGTTAAGAAGCTCAAAGGTAACGAACTCATCTTGATTCCCATCCTCATGTTCATCTTTTCCATCGGCGGTACGACGTACGGTATGTGCGAAGAAACAGTACCGTTTTACCTGTTGCTTGCAGCGACTATGGTCGCAGCGGGCTTCGACAGCGTTGTTGGCGCAGCAACCGTTTTGCTTGGTGCAGGTTGCGGCGTTCTCGGTTCAACGGTTAACCCGTTTGCCGTAGGAGCTGCTGTTGACTCCCTGAGCACTTCAGGTATCGAAATCAACCAAGGCACGATCATCATGATCGGTGTTGTTCTTTGGTTGGTAACGTTGGCTATTTCGATCGTTTTCGTTATGCGCTACGCGAAGAAGGTTAAGGCGAACAAGGGCTCTACAATCATGTCTTTGCAGGAGCAAGAAATCATGAAGCAGGAATTTGGTGAGGCCCAGCAGGAGACTGCTGACGCTGAAGCTAATCCTGACAAAAAGCTCTTGACTGGGCGTCAGAAGGCAACACTCGTTGTTTTTGCTTTGACATTCATCGTTATGATCATCAGCTTTATCCCGTGGGGAGACTTTGGTGTTGAAATATTCAACGCGGGCGCAGTAACTGAAGAAGTAACAACTCCCATCACTGGTGCAGAAATCTCAGAAGAGTGGGATGCAGCTGGTGTAGGTGGAGCGCTTACGCTTGGCGATACTGTTGAAGGCTCTGTAGTAAACGAAGAGCAGATCTCTGAAGGCTGGAGCGCTTTCCTTACTGGTTTGCCGCTTGGTCAGTGGTACTTCGATGAGGCTTCTACATGGTTCCTCATCATGGCAATCGTAATCGGAATCATCGGTGGATTGTCTGAAAGCCGCTTTGTGAAGGCATTCATCAATGGCGCTGCTGACATGATGAGTGTTGTTCTTATCATCGCGCTTGCTCGTTCGATCACGGTTCTCATGGGCGAGACGGGTCTTGATATGTGGATCCTCGAGAACGCCGCTAACGCGCTTTCTGGTTTGTCGGCGATCATCTTTGCCCCGATGTCATTCTTGCTCTACGTGGTTCTGTCGTTCCTTATCCCGTCTTCTTCGGGTATGGCAACGGTTTCCATGCCGATCATGGGCCCGCTGGCGAACTCTCTCGGATTCTCCACGGACGTTATGATCATGATCTTCAGCGCTGGCAACGGTCTTGTGAACCTGTTCACACCAACAAGCGGCGCTATCATGGGCGGTCTTGCACTTGCGAAGATCGAGTACTCAACGTGGTTGAAGTTTGGTGCAAAACTGTTCGTTATCTTGGGCGTGGTTTGCCTAGTCATCCTTACGGCAGCGATGCTTATTTTGTAATAGCTCTCACATGAACTAGTGTTTACGTGAACAGAGATGGGCCCCTGCGAAAGCGGGGGCCTTTTTTCGTGGCACCCATGCTATCGGATTAACCGATAGCCGATCAGATATTCGGAAAGCAACTGCCTTTTGAGGTACGTATAATCAACGTAACGTTGGTCTGCAGTATCACGTTAGGAGTTGTTATGGATGAAGGACAGAAGAGTCAAGAACAGCTCGACGCTCAGGTGCCTGAGAGACAGGCGGTGCCGATAGCGAAGACACAGGATGATCCTGAGGGTCGCAAATGGACGTGGGAGGAAGATGACTATACTGTCATCAGGTCAAATGCGCGATCTGGTCCTGGTTGTCACGATAACTGCGGCGTTCTTATGTATGTTAAGGATGGCGTCCTTGAGAAGATTGAGGGGGACCCCGAAAATCCCTATAACCAGGGTAGGCTCTGCCCGCGGTGTCTTGCTTTTAAAGAGATGCTCTACCATGAGGATCGATTGAAGTACCCGCTCAAGCGCGCCAAAGAGGATCGTGGCAAAAACACCTTTGAGCGCATTAGTTGGGATGAAGCCTATGGCATCATCGAACGCGAGATGAAAAAGGTTATTGAAGAGTACGGCAACGAGGCCATTTGGGTCACCCAAGGAACGGGTCGTGACATCAACGGCTATGGTCCTCTTATGGCTCAATATTTAGGTACTCCAAACTATGGCACAGGCTTTCTTTCGGGCCAGGCATGTTATGCGCCGCGTATTTTTAGTACAGCTCTCAAAGCGGGCGGCTTGTTTGTCTGCGATTATTCGCAGTTTTTCGCTGATCGCTACGATGATCCGCGGTGGGAAGCACCTGAATACATTCTTATTTGGGGCAACAATCCTGTTGTTGCAAACTCAGATGGTACGCTTGGACACTGGATCGTTGAGAGCATGAAGCGTGGCAGTAAGCTCATTGTTATGGATCCAATGCTGACGTGGGTTGCGAGCAGGGCTGAAGTTTTCCTGCAGGTACGTCCTGGTACTGATGCAGCGCTTGCTCTTGCCCTCTGCAACCAGATCATCGAAGAAGGACTTGAAGATAAGGAATTCGTTGATTACTGGTGTTATGGATTCGATGAGTTCAAAGAGCACGTCAAGCAGTATCCAGCAAGCTGGGCTGCGGAGGTTTGCGGTGTTGACGAAGATCTTATCATCGAAGCCGCACGCAAGATTGGAAACGCAAAGACTACGTGCCTCCAATGGGGCGTTGCCATGGACCACACGTCTGAGGGCTTCATCACGGGTATGGCTTGCTTTGATCTTATGGCTCTCACGGGTAACTTCGAAAAACCGGGCACGATGCTCGCGGCAACTCCTGTGTGGGATATGAGTGTGACTTGGATGCCGCGTGATAAAGTTTGGCGTGGTTGTTCTGAGCCGGTAAAAGATCAGGGACGCACGATGAACTTCGATTTCCCGGCACTCAAAGCGATGGCAGCAATCAGCCCTGATATGCTCCTTGCTGCCATGGAAACAGGCGAGCCGTATCCAATCAAAGCAATGTTTATGATGCAGAACAACGCAATTGCTTGTATGGGTGCACAGCCTCAGCGCATTTTGCCCGCTCTTCAGAAGATGGATTTCAACGTTGTTGTTGACCTTTTCCTTACTCCAACGGCACTTGCGTGTGCTGATGTTTTGTTGCCCGCAGCATGTTTTGCTGAGCGCATTGGTATCACGGGACACCAGCCCTACGCTTTGGGTTCGATTGCTCAAGCGGTTGAGCCTTTGGGCGAATGCAAATCCGATCAGCGCATCATCTACGAAACAGGGAGTCGTTTTACGACCGACGAATATAAAAAGTGGGATGACGAGCAAGGATTCTATGATTACCTGCTTCGCAATACCGGATTCACCTACGAGACACTCAAAGAACGTGTGTGGCTCTACCCGGAGTTTGAATACAATAAAAATGAAAAAGGCATGTTACGTCCTGATGGAACTGTAGGTTTCGCCACATCAACAGGTCGATATAATTTCTATTGTCCTGAAATGCTCCATTTTGGCCTCTCTCCGCTTGCGACATACGAAGAGCCACCCGAGAGTCCTATTTCGCGTCCTGATCTTGCTGAGAAGTATCCTCTTGTGTTGACTACGGGTATGCGTCCGTGGGGCTTTTTCCATTCAGAGCATCGTCAGAGTCCTTCGATGCGACGCTTGCATCCTGATCCGACAATTCGCATACATCCTGAAACGGCAGCAAAGTATGGAATTACTGATGGCGATTGGGTGTTGATCGAGAACAACTTTGGCTCATGCAAACAAAAAGCCGAAGTAACCGTACGTATCCGTAAAGATACGGTTTCGGCCGATCACGCATGGTGGTTCCCTGAGCGAGGACCAGAGGATGGCACGCTTTTTGGTGTCATGGAATCCAACATTAACAAGCTTATTCCCATGCGCCCTGGCAAAGTGGGTCTTGGGGCCTCGTACAAATCGCAGTTGTGCTGCATCAGTAAGATCGAGGAGTGATTCGCATGAAACAATTACTTTTGATTGACTATGACTATTGCTCGGGTTGCCATACGTGCGAAATAGCGTGCCAACAAGAAAACGGTCTTAAGCCCGATGAATACGGCATCAAGCTTACTCAGGTTGGTCCTGACCAGATTGCTGATAGAAAGTGGCAGTACGATTTCGTGCCGATTCCAACCGATCGTTGTAATCGTTGTGTGCATCGTCAAGCCAAAGGCAAGCTGCCAAGCTGCGTGCAGCATTGTCAAGCTGGTTGTATCTTTGTGGGTACGCTTGAAGAACTTACTGATAAGCTTGACAAGAAAAAGGCTGTGCTTTTCACCTAGGCAGTGTATATCGGGAGCTC
>JAVWLC010000189.1:0-5329 GCA_036638175.1 Raoultibacter sp.
GGCATGCAAGTTGCAGATTTCACTGGCACAGGAAGCTTCGACAAGGAAACGGTGACCGCGGCTAAAACGTTTGAGGTCACTAAGAACTCGATCGGCAACGCCACGCTTTCTTTCTCAGCACTTAACACTGCTGGTTACGGCGAGGCATTACCCGGCATGACCCTGACCGTCAGTGGAGCCACTGTCGCTCCAGCTGAGTACTCGCTTCGTTACTTCTACGATGCTGCTTGTCTCAATCCCGTTGTAGATGCTAATGGCAACATTGCTGCTGCTTCTGAAATTGGTATGTACTACGTAAAAGCGGAAGCCAAAGCTTCAAGCAAGCTTTTTGCAGGAACAACCAAGAGCGCAGCAGCGAAGCAACTCGTTATCACCAAGGCAACCGTCACCCCAGTTGTCGGCTCTCTCACCCCGTCGTATAACGGCGAGGCGAAAGCGGTTGTTGTTGCTGCTTCTAGCGCACCAAACGCACCAGTATTGAAGGAAGGCGTCGACTATAAGGTCGAGTATTCCATTGGTGGCAAGGCTGTCTCTAGCGCTGTCAACGCAGGAACGTATAGCTACAAGATTACTTCACTTGCTGGTGGACACTACACCTTTACCACCATTACAGCTGGCGACTTCGTGATCGGTAAAGTAACGGTTAGTAACGCTGCTGCCGTTAGTGCTACCAATGGCCAGCTTGTCGCTGATTCTATTAAGCCTCAAGTATTTAAGGGCAGTGCTGTAGCAATCAAGCCTGTTCCTACCAACCTTGGTGTCAAAGTGCTTGCTAATGATGGATCGACAAAAGTTATTCCACTCACCGCAGGCGTTGATTGCATGATCGATAGTTACACTGCCAACAATGCAATCGGTAACGCAAAGGTTAACTACACCTTTGGAACGACTGTTTCCAACAACATGACTGACACCGCTGCATACATCGATTTCAAGATTGTCGCAGCTAACGATCTGTCTTTGGCTACAGTGGCAGCCGTTTCTGATCAGGAAGCTACGGGCAAAGCCGTTGAGCCTGCTCTGAATGTAACAATGGATGGTAAGAAGCTTGTTGCTAATACCGACTATTCTATTGTGTACTACAACAATGTTAATCCTGGACGCGCCTGGGCTGTTATCACTGGCATTGACAGTGGCTCTTACGCTGGAACCCAGACCGTCTACTTCAACATCGTCAAAGCCCCTGGCACCACCGAGCGTATCGAAGGTGCAACTCGCTTTGAGACCATGTCAAACCTTGTCTCTGGTGGCTTCGAATCCGCTGAGACGGTTATCGTAACCAACGGTATGAAGGCTCCTGACGCACTTGCTGCATCAGGCCTTGCAGGAGTTTCAAACGCTCCTATCATCACTACCGAAGGTGAAGCACTCAATGCATTTGCTGCTGAGACCATTTCTAATCTTGGTGCAAGCAAGGCTATCGTACTTGGCGACGAAGCATCTATTTCAGGTGCAGTTGTAGCTTCTCTTGAAGCTATGGGCCTTTCGGTTGAGCGCGTTCAAGGCGATACCCGTATTGAAACCAACCTTGCTATCTATGAAGCTGGTAAGGCTAGCTACGGAAAGACCGCAATCCTCGCATCTGGCTGGGAAGCTGCTGACGCTTTGTCTGCTGCATCGTATGCTTATGCAACCGGATCTGCTGTCTTCTTGGCAAACGAAGACGGTTCTGTCGACGAGCGTATCTCAGAGATCCTTCTGAGCGGTGCTTTTGATCGCGTAATCGTTCTCGGTGGAGAAGATCGTGTTAGCGCTAAGGAGCGTATGGAACTCAAGGCTGGTCTTGGTGAAACAGCTGTAGTAGAGTTCGCAGGAACTGATCGTTTCGATACTTCAGCTCAGCTCATTGAGTTTGCAGCTGCAGAAGGAGCGGTTAACTTCTCAACTGTTTACGCAACCACTGGCTTTAACTTTGCTGATGCACTCGCAGCAGGCGCACCTGCAGGTAAGCAGGGTATCCCTGTACTGCTCGTTGCTGACGATGCGAATGCATACAAGGCTATTGACTCTGTTCTTGGCGGCCACAAGGCTGACATCGACACCGTCGACATCCTTGGCGACACAAACGCTGTCTCTAAGAAGGTAGAAGACTACATCAAGGCTTCTCTTAAGTAGAGATTAAAACAGAGCACCTCAATGCCCTAAAGCATGTGCGAAGGAAGGCCCTCGAGAAATCGGGGGCCTTCCGAAATTTAAGGCAAAACTAGGTGTCGAGTAGGATATGTTTGCCCGATCTTGCCATCTGTGGTTCCATACCTTTTGAACAGCCCGAAGGGGGCTGCACGGAAGGAGAAGTCTGCTTATGGAAGACATTGCAAGTATGGAAGATGCTGCTGATGCATTTCTTATGCATTGCGAGAAAGGAAGACGGCTCGATAAAAAGACGCTCAAAGCGTACCGATGTGATCTCGGTCAACTTTGCTCCTGGCTTGAAGAGGAGAACAGACCTTTTGATCGCGAAGCAGCCAATGCGTGGATTGAGCGACTCAATTCTCGGTTCGCCCCAAGTAGCGTGAAACGCAAAGTATCTTCAGCAAAAGCATTTGGTGGTTGGTTAGCCGAATCAGGATTTATTGATCAGAGTCCCTTTTTTGGAATGCGCATTAGTATTAGGCTGCCAAAGATGCTGCCACGAACCATTGCAGTACGCGACATGAATTCCATCTTCCGTGAAGTCTATTCAAAGGCAACGCCACCACCAACCCTTCCTGATGCTCTTGGTCGTCGGTCAAAGAAGCGTAAAGGGCCAACGGCTATCGGCAAGAAACGTCTTGCCTGCGAGCGTGCTGTGTTTGAGCTGCTTATCGCAACAGGCATTCGTGTTTCAGAGTTGTGCTCACTTGACATTGATGACGTTGATATGGGCGGACGTATGGCCCGTATTATGGGAAAGGGATCAAAAGAGCGTATGATCCAACTCGAAAACGAGCACACCTTAACGGCACTCGCTGAACACCTGTCATACCGTCTTGAAGAGTCAGAAAGATCAGGTGGCTATAGAGCCACTGATGCATCACGAGCACTGTTTGTGAATCGTCTTGGTAATCGCATTTCGGATCAATCCGTAAGAGACATCGTAAAGAACTACGCTGAAGAAGCTGGCATACAAGGGCGCATCACTCCGCATATGTTTCGTCATACGTTTGCAACCTTGCTTTTGGAAAGCGATATTGATATTCGATATATCCAACAATTACTCGGACATAGCTCAATTCGCACGACAGAGATATACACGCACGTTGCCTCAACTAAGCTGCGAGACATCCTCCGCGAGTCAAATCCTCGAAACTCTATAAAGCTCTGAGATGCCTCTCATACCTTTTTAATACACCGAAACGCCAACTCGGCAGAGAAAGCCATAGAATCTCGGAAGGCCCCCATTGCTGGAGGCCTTCCATTGCACATGCTATGAGCATTGAGGTGCTTTGTGTAGAACTACTTCTTTAGTACTTCTGCGATATAGGCTTCGACTTTAGCAGAAACAGCATTGGAATCGCCCAAAACATTTACAGCCCTGATCTCGGCTTGATGTTCGCCGATAATCCTGTCGATAGCTGCATATGCATTTGCGTCGTCAGCGACGAGCAGTACAGGGATACCCTGCTTGCCTGCAGGTGCGCCTGCTGCGAGTGCATCAGCGAAGTTAAAGCCAGTGGTTACGTAAACAGTTGAGAAGTTAACCGCTCCTTCTGCAGCTGCAAACTCAATGAGCTGAGCTGAAGTATCGAAACGATCAGTTCCTGCGAACTCTACTACAGCTGTTTCACCAAGACCAGCCTTGAGTTCCATACGCTCCTTAGCGCTAACACGATCTTCTCCACCGAGAACGATTACGCGATCAAAAGCACCGCTCAGAAGGATCTCTGAGATACGCTCGTCGACAGAACCGTCTTCGTTTGCCAAGAAGACAGCAGATCCGGTTGCATAAGCATACGATGCAGCAGACAAAGCGTCAGCAGCTTCCCAGCCAGATGCGAGGATTGCGGTCTTTCCGTAGCTAGCCTTACCAGCTTCATAGATAGCAAGGTTGGTTTCAATACGGGTATCGCCTTGAACGCGCTCAACCGAAAGGCCCATAGCTTCAAGAGAAGCTACAACTGCACCTGAAATAGATGCTTCGTCGCCAAGTACGATAGCCTTGCTTGCACCAAGATTAGAAATGGTCTCAGCAGCAAATGCATTGAGTGCTTCACCTTCGGTAGTGATGATAGGAGCGTTTGAAACTCCTGCAAGGCCTGATGCAGCAAGTGCGTCAGGAGCCTTCATACCGTTGGTTACGATAACCGTCTCAGCAGATTCAAAGCCACCAGAGACAAGGTTAGACATGGTTTCAAAGCGGTTTGCGCCTTCGATACGCTGCGTGCCAGAAACAATCCTAAAGCTTACGTCAGTTGAGCCAACATAAGAGCCCATGCCCTTGACAATAACTGCGGCTATTCCAACTTCAATATTGTTGATATATGACAGCGCATAGTCGATGTTTTCAACAAGCATCTTGCCATCAGCAGCGACAACGCTAACTGCAGGCCTGAGGGGCTTGCCAGTGAAGGTCTGAGGATCAACAGCGCTTACCTTTGCAACGGCAAGATCGTTAATTGCAGCGATGTCAAACTTAACGGAAGCAGGGTTGCTGTTAATGGTGAAGTTTGAGTTAGCAACTTCCGTGAAAATAACCGAGCCACCATCAGCTGCAATAGCAGTGTTTGCACCATACGTTACGGTGTAGTCAGTTGTCTTCTTAAGCATAAATGTTTTTTCAACTGATTCACCCGCAGCATTGATGACATCCGCGGTCACATCCAGCGCGTTGGGGACATCAGGAGTAATCTGCTCGCCCGTTGCAACCTGGGGATCGACAGAATAAACATTTTTATCGATTACAACCTCAAGCGGAGTAATCTCTACGTCTGCCACCGAGGTGCCACTTCTAAATGTGTAGTTACCATCTGCAACAGCGGTAATCTCTGCAGAATACGTAGCAACATTGCGTGGCTTCACGGTTGCTGACTTGGTGTTCTTATACACGACGGTGTAATCAACGTTCTCTTCGAGCTCAAGCGCGCCATCTTTTACGATGAGCGGACTCTGATCCTCGCCGTTATACGTCATAGTCTTAGTGTCAGTGTCGGGCGCGATGTCCTTCGGTGCAACCTTAAAAGGAACTGCCAAGCTTGCGCCCGTAGCGTTTCCGCTATCCTTAGCCTCAATACGTACATAGTACGTTCCAGCGTCGGTCGGATTCACTGCTTCACCGTTGTCATCAACTACAGGGTTTGAGCATGCTGAATCATAATAAGCTACCGCAGCATAGTCGGCGACAGTAAGCTTA
>JAVWLC010000190.1:0-5300 GCA_036638175.1 Raoultibacter sp.
ATATCCAGCTTGACTTGGGGCTTGGTAGCCCAAAACAACAAGCGAGACACTGCCATCCGCGTTAACGTGAGGCTCCCAAAGTTCCGTACTCGCTGTCACGTTGGTTCCTGGTGTCTTCGCTGCAACACTAAATTCAACCAATTGACGTCCCGTACCTCGGAAGTTGTCGATAGTCCGAGTAACTACCGTCGAAGTATAGGATCGACCGTTGATGTCATACACAACGGGAGGTTGCCTACCGTCATACACCATACCACGCGGCAAGAGATCGTAGAATTGCGCTTCATCGCGAGACGGCGCTGGCCATCCTGCATCAATCAAAGCGGCATAATCATCGGTTGTCAGATTGTACCAATCACGCCCGTGCAGCCAATAATCTACATGAACTGCCTGTTCAGCAGTATCATTGATGGGATTCGCCGCATACTTCATCGCTTTACTTGAGCCCACCAGATTCGTTAGCGTGATGCCCGCGCTCGATCGATCAAGAAGCTTTCCAAACTCAGATCGGTCTCGTGCAGCAAGAAGGGCATTGTCAACATATGCAGCGTCAAAATTATAGCTTCCTGCTCCGTTATAATTGAGGGGCTCGTTTCTTTCAGAGTAGACTTGGTAGTAGTTGAAGTTTTGTACGCGCAGCGAAGATGGGGTAAGTCCTGCTGCAGTTGCTTCATCAAACCACGTCTTCAGTGTAGGCGAACTCGCCTTGAGTTCCACAGTCGGGTCCATCCTGAGATACAGATAGTCCTTGGTTTCACCAAAGGTCACCTTCGCGCGGTACGTTCCAGGAGCAAAGGTAACTTCTTTGAACAGATCACCCGAGGCACCATCATACGATAGCTCGCTTGCCAAGAACGAGCCCACCTTCTGAAAGCCACTCGCCTCATCGGTCATTCCCCATACCATAATTTCTGGGGCATCAGGTGAGTTCTGATCGAAGTAGATTTTCTCCCCCGTAGTACGATCGACCTGGTAGGTAGTCACGTAAACCTTCGCCGATTGATACGAATAGTCATCTTTGGTCATCGGCGTTGTCGCCTGACTCGATGCGCTAGAATCAGTCTTTAGGCCCCAATATGTGAGGTCGTCAACCATTTCACCGTGATAGGACTCGCGCTCGTAGTTACTGCCTGCATAGATTTTCTCTGTAGTACGCATACCCCAGGTAAGGGAAACGTTCTCACCTCGCTGCAGGAGCGTAAGCATCGAATCAATTGTCTTGGTTTGCTGTTCGTAGACATCGGAGAACTTCACCATGCTCAACGGGCTTGTTTCTATCGGGAACACGTAATCCTTCCAGTCCATAGAAGCAGAGGAAGACGAAATGAGCGGTACGCGAGCGTCGGCTCCCATGAGCGTCTGCTCAACTGCGTTTGTCAGAACATCTCCACCTGTTTTCGGATAACGAACAAGAACGCGAATACAGTTTCCTTCGCCGTTGCTGGGAATGGGCGCAGATGCTGGCCCTCGCACCGTTGGATCAGTGAATATCTTGCTGGTAATCGAACCATCAGCGTTGAGAGTAAAGTCTGACCCTTTTAAATCGTGATAGTACAAATCGCCGTCCGAAACCGCGTACACTTCGCCGCCATTACCAGGGATATCAGCCAAGGTGACGGTATAGGGCTGGTTCGCATTACCTCCCATAACAATGCGCCACGTCACCCAACGGTAATTGGCAAAGTCAGCTGGCTTCGCCTTTCCTCCCGTGTAGGCAGAATCCCAGTAGTACATGGGCTTGCCATCCGTTTTGATCACATTATCGGAGCGAACGTCGGTATCAACCGTGTAGGTGATGGTGTTGGATTCGGCGAGATTGACTGTCCCGCTAGCACTTGTTCCCGTTGCGTACGCTTTAAGCTGCGCTTTGGAACCATCGATGGTGTTCCATGGAATGACTGAGTACTGAACGTCTATCTCGTAGTTGGATGCCGCTTGCGTGCCCGCGGTGTTAGCGATAACCAACTCGTTTGTTTCGGTGTCAATCGAATAGTTGAAAGGTATTGCAGAACCGCCTCCCCCAGGCGCTTTCGGAATGCCCAGCGCTACGGGATTAACGGCAGCGCTGAATCGATCAGTCCAAAAGCTTTGCGGAATTCGCACGATAAGCTTACCTTCCTCGTAGCTCGTGTTGGACGAAGATATGCTCAAGCGGTATGTTACCGTCTGCGTGGGATTGCTCAGATTCACGGGGTCGGACCAGCTCAGATCTTGTTGCTGACTCTCTGGAACATTAATCCATTTAAGATCTACCTCCAACGTGTCAACTACATCAGCCAAAGGCTCAACCGAGCCAGGCGCTATCATCACGTCTGCTTCCAAGGCATCATACGTACCCGCTTCCGCCACCTTGTTTTGCACACCTGCAGCCCCGCTATTGGTAGCTCCATCTGCAGCAAACGCTATCATGCCTGCCGGAGATAGAGCAAGCAGCACTGTAACACAAACAGCAGCACAACGGTTTGCGAACGATAGCTTCAACCGAGTGTCTCTTGCTTGTTTACTCATGCTTCTCACCTCATCTTCCGTTAGTAGTTTTCATTTACATTGCGGGCAAAATCTTATAGGTGCAGAGATCTCTAAGACCTCCTATTTTTTGGCGCTAGCGAACATTCGCCGCATCGCCAAGCAAGCATGAGCATGCAGCGTTTTTGAGTTGACCAAAATAGCACCCCAGCAAGGTGCCTACGGGGCTCATGCTTATTTGTTTGGGAGAATGTTGCTCGCGCGATTTCCGCCCGAATTAAAACTCTGATTATGAAGACAAGCCGCCATCAAACGTAGACACAACCGTATAAAAAACTCCATACAAAAAAGAAGGCCGCCCGATAATTCCAGCGACCTTTCTTTCTCTTTTTTAATACATGCGAAACGTGGGTATCTAAAAGAAATTTTGCATCACCAAAGCAATGACAACAATTACTGCGAAAAATGCGAGTGTTGCCCAGCCAATGATACAAACAGTCTTCCACATTTTACGGACAACATCTTTGCCCTGCTCAACGTCAGAAAACATCGAAGCTACCCGCTCATCAGTGCGATTCAAATCCCTGACATCTTGCACATCCAAGCCCCGTACCAGCTCATCGAGTGTCATATCGAAATAATCACTCAAAAGCACGAGACGCTGAAAGTCTGGATACGACTGACCCGACTCCCATTTAGATATCGTCTGGCGCGACACCTCAAGCTCCTGACCAAGCTCCTCCTGCGATAGACCGCGAGATTTCCTGATAGTGTAAAGTCTCTCATCGAATTTCATTTGCATAAGCCTTTCTGTCTTTGCCACGACCATCTCGCAGCAAAGGTTATTTAAGGAGAACTGAGCGAGAGAGACAACCAACCTTGGTTGGCAATTCGTCAACGCGAACTAACATCATGCTAACTCACAAAGCCTGAGTCGAACAACACCAAATCGAGCAACTCTTGCTTGGAGTGGATATTGAGCTTTTCGTAAATATGCTTGACGTGTGTTCGCGTTGTGTTGTGAGAAACAGTGAGCTCCTTGACAATATACTTCGCACTTCGACCCATTGCCATGAGCACGCAGATGGCCAAAAGCGCTTCAACCATCCGCGTGTGTCATTCAGAACTCACTAAGAATGCCAACGTGCCATCCACTAATCCGCGAACTAATCTGCGGATCCCTTAGCCAAGATGCTTTTCAAGCACAACAAAGAGATCGGTGAGGTTGATCGGCTTACCAATATGATCATCCATTCCCGCTTCAAGACAACGCTCTATATCCTCTTTGAATACGTTTGCTGTCATGGCAATAATAGGAACGTCTTGCGCTTGAGCAACGTTGAGTTTTCTGATTTCTTGAGCCGCTTGATATCCATCCATTTCAGGCATATGGATGTCCATGAAGATTGCATCGTATTTTGCGGGGTTATCCTTAAACATTGCCAGCGCAACCAAACCATTTTCCGCGCACTCAATGGTCAAACCAGTATCAGAGAGCAGCGCCAGAACAATCTCGCGATTCACTTCGATGTCTTCAACTAACAAGATGCACTGCGAATCGAATCGGTCTTTCATGCACGCAACGCCAATGCCTTCCACGCTCAGCGCTTCTTGCGGTAGCGTTTCGTTTCCTCGTTTGAGGGTTACCGTAAACTGGAAGGTTGAACCTTGTCCCAGTTCCGAATCAACCCAAATACGACCGCCCATCATTTCAACAATATCCTTTGAGATGGCAAGGCCCAACCCTGTACCACCGAAGCGCCGAGAAATACTTGCATCGGCCTGCTCAAACGAGCCAAACAGCGCTTTTTGCTGCTCAAGCGAAATGCCGATACCAGTATCTTTGACGCTAAAATGAAGTGTGCATTCTTCTGGGGTCTTTTCATCAGACCAAACCGCCAGTTCAACAACACCATCTTCGTCTGTGAACTTAACCGCATTAGATAAAAGATTGGTTATTACCTGCGTCAACCGCTGCTCATCACCCACAACAACAGGTGCTACATTGTCCGCGATATCGACCAACAGTGTCTGCCCTTTTTCCTTGGCTTTAAAATTGATGACTTCAAGCGCACGAGCAAACAGATGCGTGATGGCAAACTCGTTTTCGGAAAGCGTAAACTTCCCCGAATCGATCTTCGACATATCAAGAATGTCGTTGATTACGCCAAGTAAATGGCCCGAAGCATCAGAGATGGTTTCTAGGCAATGGCTGATCATTGCAGGATCTTTGCTCGTTTTCGCAATCTCAGTCATTCCGATAATGGCATTCATGGGTGTACGAATTTCGTGTGACATATTTGCTAGGAAGTTCGTTTTTGCCCGGGCGTTTTCTTCAGCACGGTCACGAGCCTCAAGCAACTCGGTTTGCGTGCGCTCGATCTCAATCATTTTCGCCTCAAGCTCGCGGAGATCCCGCGTGTACCCAACGACAACATCGGCATTTCGATACCGCACTCTTACAAGAACGATCTCCGCAGGAATCAATTCTCCGCTGAGCTTTCGATGCACCCACTCAAATTCGCAACGTCCCTCACGAAACGCCTTGCGGATCATCGTTTTTGCGAGAGCGTCTGATCGCTCACCATTTGGCTGAAATTCTGGGGAGAGCTCGTTAAATCGTTCAAGATATTCTTGCTTGTCAGAGAGTTCAAAAAGCTTTACCGCTTCTGAATTACAATCAATATTATTGCAGTGTTCGTCCCAGAAATTGGCGCACAGCGGCGTTGCGTCAAGCATGACCAATGCACGCTCTTCTGCCTCCTTCAAACTCCGACGGAGGAAGAACGAGGAGATGAGCGCCGCAATGGCTCGAACGGTCTCGGCATCACCTT
>JAVWLC010000191.1:0-5289 GCA_036638175.1 Raoultibacter sp.
AGCAGGACGGTGATAGAAGGGCGCGGACGACCTTCTGCAAGCGTAGTTTCAAGCGCCTCAAAAATTGCAGCGATTCCTGCTTTATCATCAGCTCCAAGGACGGTATCCCCCGCCGATCTAATGACACCATCGCTTACAACAGGTTCAACCCCGCAGCAAGGGCTCACGCAATCCATATGCGCCGAAAGAGCAATATGCCCTTTGGTGGTGCCGGGAAGGTGAGCAATGATATTGCCCGTATCGGAGCCCGTAGCTGCACACGTCTCATCGACACGCACTGAAAAGCCAAGATCTTCGAGCCGTTTTACACAATAAGCAGCAACCTGCGCTTCATAGCGCGACGGACTGTCAATGCGAACCAAGTCGAAAAATGTATTCAGCAATCGTGCGGGATCCATATGCTCTCTTTTCTCACATTTGCGATACATCAGCTCACCACGAGCATCGTGTATCACTGCCAAGTTCGTTTCATTATAGTCGCTACGGGCTAAGAGAGTATTAGTGCAAAAATACCGTTACACAACGCCGACGTTGCTGCCGCATTGGTTGCAACAAGCGCCCTTCGCCGAGCTTCTATCTCTGCCGTGCACGATCAGCAATGATCGCCTCAAGTGCAGGAACATCCTTTTGCTCAAAGCGATAGGGCACAACCTGCAACGTATCGATACCGGCAGGGTCATCCTGCTCAACGCGGACAAATGCAAACTCTACCGATTCGAAGCCTTGCCCGAGCGTGGCATACGCGTAGCATTGCGCCTGTAAGAGGTGTTTCTCATGGAGCTGATCTTCGGTTTCCGCAGAGGAACCGCCCGTCTTGTAATCGACGATGAAAGCGTTGACGGAATCGTCGGTGCAAAACAAGTCGATCTCGCCTTCGAGATATTCATCCGCCACTGAAACACAAAACGGAACTTCAGCACGATGCTCGCGCTGCGAAAGAGCCCGCGTGCAGACAGCCGAATCAAACCACCTATTGACCGCTCGCTTCAATCGATCAGGGTCCTTTATGCCATATGTTGCCGCAACAGCACTAAAGCGATCCTGCGAAAACGCGATATCGTGGCGTGCAGCAAGCTGTGCGAGGCGATGGAAGGCAGATCCAAAATCGGTAGCCTTATCTGCATCCGAAACAAACTGATCGGGGCCGCTTGTTGTCGGAGCATCAACAGCGTGAGACTCTGCGATAGATGAGTACGAGAACAAGCCATTTGCAACACGCGGCGGTACAAACGTCTTCGGAAGCTCGAACGGCTCTATCGCTGGCACCGAAACGCTGCCCAGCACGCCAACCTCATCGCAACTGCCTGCCTGCTGGCACACGGGCGATCCAGCACCTTCATCAAACTGCGAAGCATCAACAATGACGCGCGAAAAGACCGCAGGCGCGGATCCGCCATAGTCCACTTCGCCATCCTCATCGGGGAATAAGCCTTCGCCAAACAAGGCGGAGCGAATATCATCAAGCGCGCCATGATACGCTTTATGCGGGTCGGTCTTTTGCTCCTTGATGCCCATGACCACAGCAAGGGATTCCTTTGCGCGCGTGGCTCCAACATAAAACAGTCGCTGTTCTTCTGCGGCCGCCTCGCGACGAGCGATGTGTTCGAGCATTGCATGAAAGCCGATGAGATTTTTGGCTTCTGCGGGGTTGGTGAAGAATGCCGAATCAGCGTCTTCAGACACCATATATGGTTTTCCCTGAGCTTTCGCCGAAAGAGAACCCTTTTCTAACAAGGAAGCTGGTGGAGCAAGTGAAATATACGTCTCATTGCCTATGGTTTCGGCAATGAGCTTGTTTGAAGAACCCGAAGCACTCTTCGCAAAACGAGCGAGTGCAACCAACGGGAACTCAAGACCTTTTGAAGCATGGATGGTCATGATCTTGACGGCTTCTTGCCCATCTGCTGAAAGCGCACCAGGTGCTTCTTTCATGCCGTCGGTAATCATCGAGGAGAACTCGTTGGCGCAGCGCGCTATCCCGAAATGGCGATTGACCTCCATCGCCTCGACAAACCGAACTGCTTTGAGGATGTTCGCAATGCACGCAACGCCTTCAGCACCGTTTGCTTCAAGGCGGGATATCCACCCCGAATCAAGCAGGACGTCCAGCAATGCAGCCGACGGCGAACAGAACCGCACTTCTTGTTGCGCCTTTGCCATAAGAGCCACGGCGTGCTTGAGTCCCCCTGGTAAATCGGATGCGCGTTCAGTTAGATCCATGAACCCTACTGAAAGCTTGCGATTTTCAGGAATACCGTTGTCCTCATCGAAGCCCGTTGCAAGCTCAAGCATTTCATCAGCTGAAAGCTCAAACATATCGCTGGTAAGCACCTCAAACAACGCTTGGGTGTCATTGATGTCAGCAAGAGCGCGCAGCAACCGCTCGACCACACGAACCTCATGCGCTTTGTGAAACAAAGAGCCACCTGCGATAATGCACGGGAATCCTACATCGCGGATAGCCTGGGCATAGACTTCTGCGTACGCCATACGACCCAATAGTACAGCCATGTCAGAAAGCGGATGCCCCGCCTCATGCAGCCTCAAGAAATACTGCGCGATTGCGTATGCTTCTGCTTCCACAATGTCGGCAGTTTTCCCCTGAGCACCTTGCGGGACCGTTGCAGCGATCAGTTGGATACGAGGCTCTAGCGCGCGGTATTTGCGCCCATCATAAACTGCCTGCAAATCGAGGAACGAGTCTCCGAACACCTGCTCTTGTGAGCTCACGCACTTCACAAACGAAAGCACGTCAGCATGACTGCGGAAGTTGCTCGTCAGCTCAAGGAGCGCAGGAGTTCCTCCTGCTGTTACGATTTCGGGTGATTCGAGGTCTTCTCGAAATGCCTTATAGACATTGACATCAGCACCGCGGAATCGGTAGATGCTTTGCTGCGCATCACCAACTGTGCACAAGTAACGCAAACCTGGTCCCGCCAAATGGCGTACGATTTCTATTTGCAGTTGACTGGTGTCCTGGAATTCGTCAACCATGACAAGCTTGAAGCGATCACGATAATCACGCGCGATAGTTTCATCCGACAATGCTACAAGAGCGAGTTTTAGCAGGTCATCATTGTCGAGCACACCTGCTTGGCGCTTGCGAGCATCGTAAGCTGTCTGCGCTTTTTCAGCGAGAGCAAGCACGTCATCGAGGAGTGGACGCGCTTTTGCCAAAAAAGTTTCTTGCGCAACACCTGCGTGAATATTTTGGTAATCGAGCGTTTCCTCAACAAGCGTACCGCGCAGTTTTCCCAGAAAATCGCACTCGTCAAGTACGGCAATAAAGCCATCGAGCGACGCATCACCCGAAGCAAGATAGTGCTGCAGCGCCTCGATTGCAGCTTCAGCCTTGATGCGATTCTTTTCAAGGGTTGCTGTCTGTTTTGCACCTTCGTAGGCGATAACCATCTCTTCATAGGCAAGTAACAGACGCTTAGCAAGTGCTGAGGTTGGTGAAGCGGGCGGAGCCATGCGGAACCCGGCAAAGCCGTCAACCATACCAGCGGCTTTCGCAATGAGCTCTTCCACCATTCCCATGACCGAAGATCCGCCAAATCCCACACTCCGTGCAGGAAATGCCTCAAAAAGCGCGTCGAATTCGGTGCGACTGATGATCTCTGAATCAGATCCGATCACTTCGTTAAGTGCTGCGTCGAGCAACTCACGACGATCCTTGTCATCGATGACCGAGAATTCTGGATCAAGTCCCAGCTCAAGCGCGTGAGAGCGCAAGATGCGAGAACACATGCCATGAATAGTGGATATCCAGGCAGAATCAACTTTGAGCGCGGCATCAAACAGCCCTCGCGAACGCAAGGTTGAGCGAACGCGGCTTTTGATTTCGGAGGCAGCTTTGTCGGTAAACGTAATAGCAAGCACCGCATCGATATCATCAATACCCGAACCTGATTCAGGCGAAAGAGCATAGGCAATGCGCTGCGAGAGTGTGAATGTCTTTCCTGATCCAGCACCAGCGGAAATATCAACGGGCCCCGTAAGCTGCTCAATACAGAGTCGCTGTTCATCGGTATAGCGAACCGCTCCCATCACTCATCACCCCCACGCTGTCGCTGCATTGCATCGCGCACGCTGCACACCGTCACGGGGCAGTAGGTGCAGGCATCCGCGTCGCGCGGACATGCAGGTATTTCACCTGCAAGCAATGACGAAAGTCTCGCCTCCACTGCCTCTTCAACCCGATCAAGCAGCTCGCCAAAATCACGCGTACCACACAGCGCGGCATCAATACCCAGAAGATCTTTCTCTGGATCGAGCACGGTATGATCAAACGCCCCCGAGATGCCTTGATCCTTACCATACGAAAGATAGAGAGCACCAACAGGCTCAAGACCCATGGTTTTGCGAACTGCTTGCGCGTAAATGAGCGTTTGCACTTTGCACGGCAGGACGAACGTTGCTTGGTCCCGATTGTCGGAATCCTGCTCCCCATCGTTTGATTTCGGGGGTGTCTCGTAAAGTGCATACGCTTTGCCAACAGCGCCTTTGTAGTCAACAATTACCGCGCGGCCAAACCCGTCGACATCAACACGGTCAATGGTTCCGTTTACCGCAAATCCAGCGTACTCAAACGCTACTCCGTCAAGGCCAAAGGACACCTCTCTATTAAGTGGAAAAAAATCAGGAAGTAATACCGCTTCTCGACTGAGATAATCAAGAAGCTTCCGTCTGAGGCCATCAACCTCTTTGTACTCGAGATCGTTAAGTGGCACAAGTGCCGTTGATTTACCGATAAGCGAGGCATCATAGGCAAGCTGTTCATCAAAAACACGATTCAATATCGAGCGAGCAGGAATAAGCGTGTCAAGCGTCACCTTGGGTGCTACATCAGCGCGAAAGCGCGCATAAAATATCTCGAGCACACGATGCGCAAACACACCAAACTCTCTACTGCCAAACCCAGCATCGAGCTCTTGAAGGCGAAGTCTGCGATGAGCAAACCATTTGTAAGGGCATTCAAGGTAGCTTTCGATTGCTGATGGGGAGAGACAATTGCCATCTCGCACCACACCACACCACTGCTGCGGGAGCAAGATTTTGCTACGCGCTGCAGGCGTGATAAATCCCGTGGGCATAACAGGGATCCTATCTTCCATTACCTGTGGCTTTCCTGACTCAGAAAGGTTTGCAAACGCCTCCTGTTCACCCCGCCCTATTGCATGCACAGCAAGTGAAGCGGGCAATCCTGTGCTTTCATCAACCTCGTCAGGGTTTTGTAGATCGGTTCGATAACAGTCGACAAGGTCCTCAAATATGACGGCAGGGCGC
>JAVWLC010000192.1:0-3139 GCA_036638175.1 Raoultibacter sp.
ACTCCGGATGCAGAAGTGCTTGGATCAGCCGCCCGAGGCAGCTCAAGGACCGTCTGAGCCTCGTCATACGTAAGCCGAGCCCCTGAGCATATAAGCGATGGATAGAGCTCATAGCGCTTAACATCAAACGTGCGATCAAGATACAAATCGGCACTCAGAGAGCGACGCACCTCGCCAGGCCGCAGTGAACAAATATCCGCAGAAAGTTCCTCAGGCAGCATAGGGATGACCCGATCAACCAAGTAAACACTCGTCGCGCGTCTGCGAGCATCAAGATCGATCGAAGAAGCCCAGGGCACATAATGCGACACATCGGCAATATGAACGCCAAGTCGAATGAGGCCATCTACCTCATCAACCGAAATAGCATCATCAAAATCGCGTGCATTAGCAGGGTCTATCGTGAAAATGAATCTATCGCGCAGATCCCGATACCCCTCATCAAGAGCTCCTTTTTCATCAACGACAGCGTTTTGAGCCTCCCGGATGGATGCACCAGAAAAAGAAGTTTCGAGCTTGTGTCGAGCAATAATGACGTCGATGGCAAGATCCTCATCATCGGCATTCCCGATCACTTCTTCGATAATGCCAGTAGCCGCTTCGTTGCGCGTTGGATACGACGTGATCCGAACCAGAACCGCGCTATTGTCGGGCACGTCAGGATTATCCGCCCTCATCGTAAAAATGTCATAGGGAATACGACGATCTTCGGGAACAACAATCCCAAACGGCTCGGCAATTTCGTAGCGGCCAACAATGGTTTCATGCGCCCGCCCCACAACACGCACAACCCGAGCAGAAGGCTTTTCACCTTGCTGTGCGTTAGATTTGTGCGGCTGTTTATGCTTTTGGTTTATGTGCGATGGCGCCACTTCAACCGTATCGCCATCAAACGCACCACCCATTTTTGAAGCAGGAACAAAATATTCGCCCTCGGCTGTTTTTACAAATCCGAAGCCCGATGAGGACACTCGTAAGATTCCGCGCGGATTGCTTCGGGGATTTCTACGAGTTCTTGAGCGAGATCGAGCCATAGCTGCCTAAAGAGCGGCAAGCGATTGGGCAGTCTCAAGAGCGAAGTCTTTCTGGTTATCAACACCAGCTTCACCATTGGCTGCTACGGTAATATCAGGAGATATGCCTACTTTGTTGATTTCATGACCGAGGGGAGTTTTATAATATGCCGCCGTGTAGCGCAAAGCCCCCACAAAGCTCAGTTTTTGAATCTTTTGAACCGAACCCTTGCCCATAGTGGTCACGCCAACAAGCGTTGCTCGCTGGCTGTCCTTAAGCGCAGCCGCCAACACTTCAGCAGCGGCAGATGTGTCACCATTAATGAGCACGACAAGCGGCTTATCAGTTGCCGTTTGCCCCGTTGCCGTTTTGGTACTGGTACCATCACGACGCGTCTCAATCTCAACAATGACACCACTCTTCACAAAAAGCGAAGCGGTATCGACTGCCTGCGTCAGATAGCCACCGGGATTACCCCGCAAATCGAGCACAAACGAAACAGCACCTTTACCTTCAAGATCTGAAATGGCATGCTTTACGAGTTCGGTCGAATTTTGCGTTAATTGCTTTAAGGCAATATAGCCCACCTGGTCGTATAAATCAGTTGCCACGTTTGGTTCATTGTATGCCGATAGACTCAAAGTCGTAGAGAACTCTTCCCCACCCTTCGCGTCAAGCGAAGCGGGGCGCCTCCACGTCACAACAACCGAATCCCCTTCATCGCCAGAAACCGCATTCACAACCTCGGTCTGCGACCAATCTTGGTTTCGATCGCCATTAATAGCAACAACGAAATCGCCTTCTTTGACACCTGCCACCTCTGCAACGGATCCCTCGAAAACATCGACCGCGTACGCACGCCCTTCATACTCAGAGAACAGCACACCGATACCAGCGTACTTACTTGCACTCTCTTGAATATAGGCTTCATACCGCGTCTCATCGTAATACCGCAAATACGGATCTTCGGTTGCGGTAGCAAAGGCCGTAAGCATCAGCGTTGTTGCTTCGTCAAGAATGTAGCTATCCATGCTGTCATTAGCGATAATGCCCTGAACTTCAGCAACACGTGCCGAAATGGAATCATAGGTGCTTCCCGAAACGGTTGCTCCTGGGTTTTTCTCCCCCGCAACAATGAGCGATTCAAAGCCCATTCTCTTCAATATGTTCTCATCACCGCGAATCAAGAAGCCCATACCAAAAGCAAGGCACACGCAAATGCAAGCCGTCAGAAACCTGAATATTCTTGCATTGCGTGCACTAATTGCTCGCAGTTTGTTATTTTCACCGTGCTTGCTCATGATCACCTAACGCCGCAAAGCGACTGGCTACACCTTCAAGTAACGGCGCATAGCAAGAGCCGAACCAACGAGTCCGATAAGCAAACCCGCCCCCACAAGTACCGCATAGATAATTAGGTACGTGGTGGCACCGAGATCAATCGGAAGCCATGTAAGGGCTGTGGCAAGTTGCGGAAGCACAAGATTGCGAACCAACTCCAAGCTCACAACCGCAAGCAGCGAACCGATAATTGCGTGCATCGCGCCTTCCATCAGGAAGGGACCACGAATAAATCCATTGGATGCACCAACCAAACGCATGATGGCAATTTCTTTACGACGTGCGAGAATAGCAAGCCTGATTGTATTGTTGATGAACACCATTGCAATAAAGATGAGCAAAACTACCAACGCTACACCAATAATGCGAATGTAATTTGTCAACGAGAACAGACGCTCAACGGTCTTTTGACCATATTTAAGCGATTTACCTGGATCATTCGAATCCTCAGCAATGCTTGCATACGTCGAGTTCGACTCAATCTGCCCCGCAATCTGCTCAACCATCTGAGGATCAGACAGCTCAACATCAATCGAAGCAGGCAGCGGATTTTGCCCATCAAGTTGGTCGATAATTTCAGGGTTCGAGGTCATTGAATTGCGGAAATTCTCAAGAGCTTGATCCTTTGTTGTGAAGCCAACATTGGAAACACCCTCAAGTCCACGAATGAAGTTTTCCACCGTTGTAATGTCGTTTTGATTTGCATCATCAGCGACATAAGCAGTGATGGAAACCTTATCCTCAACCGAAGACACAATATTCTCAATAACAAAACCGCCCACCA
>JAVWLC010000192.1:3149-5269 GCA_036638175.1 Raoultibacter sp.
ATAAGCAGCGAGAGAAAGATCGTAACGATAGAACCAAGCGCAGTTGAAAGGTTGCGGGCAAAGCCAGCAATTGATTCTTTAAGGAAGTAC
Organism: Raoultibacter sp.; assembly: GCA_036638175.1. Classification (GTDB taxonomy): domain Bacteria; phylum Actinomycetota; class Coriobacteriia; order Coriobacteriales; family Eggerthellaceae; genus Raoultibacter. Next base: position 3,240 of record JAVWLC010000192.1, read on the forward strand.
AGGAGACTAGACATCGAAGCCGTACACCCCCCTGTCCTGGTCGCGCGTCAAGCGGCCCTTATCGAGCGCAATAACACGACGGCGCATATTGTCGACCATTTCACGGTCGTGTGTTGCAACGAGCACCGTGGTACCCGTGCGGTTAATGCGCTCAAGCAAATCCATAATGCCGCGAGATGTCTGCGGGTCAAGGTTACCTGTTGGTTCGTCGCAGATAAGCAACGGCGGGCGGTTAACAATTGCACGCGCAATAGAAACACGCTGCTGTTCGCCGCCTGAAAGCTGATCAGGACGCTTGCTAAGCTTATCCTGCAAGCCAACCAGACGAAGTACTTCAGGAACCTGCGTCTTGATGACATGGCGGCTCTTGCCGATTACCTCAAGAGCAAAGGCAACGTTCTCAAACACCGTTTTATTAGGCAAAAGTTTAAAGTCCTGGAACACGCAACCGATGTTACGACGAAGATATGGCACACGCCAATTGCGCATGGTCGAAAGATCTTCATCAGCAACGTAAATATGACCCTGCGTAGGCTTTACCTCACGAATGAGCATGCGAATAAAGGTAGACTTACCAGAACCAGAATGACCTACGAGGAAGACAAATTCACCCGCATAGATTTGCAAAGTGATGTCTTCGAGGGCAGGTTTGTTGGGTTGTGCAGGATAAATCTTACTCACATGATCGAACGTGATGACAGGGGTACCCATAGGCTGGGGCATATCATCAACGTCGAGCATGGGAAGCGCTGCAGAAAGCTGTGAAGCCGCCTGCCCTTGCCCCTGCCTCGGACGCCCAGCATGCGCACCGGTACGCGCAGGAGCCCCTTGGTAATTGTCGTTTGTCACAGAATGCTCCGTTCGAATAGTCAATATACTGAGACGCTATAATTCTAGCAGATAGCTTTTCGAGCCATCGTCTTCTTCACAGCTTCAACAATGGCGATAGCATCAAGTGAGAAGTAGTTCATAAGTTCCTCAAATTCACCTGATTTGCCGAAGGTATCGCGCACGCCTACGAATTCACACGGCGCAGGATGACGCTCCGCAAGAACTTCTGCAACAGCTGAGCCAAGACCACCATGAACAGAATGCTCTTCAGCGACAACCGCGCACCCCGTTTTCTCAATTGATGCCACAATGGTCTCGCCATCGAGCGGTTTAATTGAGAATGCATCGATGACTTCGATAGATATTCCCTCTTGAGCAAGCGCTTCGGCAGCCTTCAGAGCTTCATCGATCTCAACGCCACACGCAACAACGGTTGCATCAACGCCTTCGCGCAAAACGTAAGCACGTCCAATTTCAAGTTCAACATTATCGCCATACACACAAGGAACCGACGCACGACCCATGCGAATGTAGACAGATCCAGGGGTATGCGCAGCAAGTTTGATGGCAGCGCGTGCTGCAGCAAAATCTGCAGGTACAAGAATCTTCATGTTCGGTAATCCGCGCATAAGAGAAACGTCTTCGAGCATCTGATGGCTTCCACCATCGGGTCCCACCGAGATACCCGCATGGGTGGGAGCAATCTTCACATTGAGATTAGAGTACGCAACCGTGTTACGAATTTGATCGTATGCACGTCCGGTACCAAAGACGGCAAATGAGCCCGTATAAGCAATGTTTCCTGCAACAGCTAGACCGGCGGCGACATCGATCATATTCTGCTCAGCAATACCGCAGTTGAACAGACGGTTTTTATTCTCAGGAGCCGCATCAGCGAATTTTTTCGTTGTTGTCGACCCCGTCAAATCGGCATCTACAGCAACAATGGGCAGACCTTCGTTAGCAAGTTCAGCAAGTGTAGTTCCAAAAGCGGCACGTGTCGCTTTCTTCTGAGCAGCCTGCTCAGGGTTGGCAAACTCTACCATGAGCGGACCTCCTGTGCATCAATTTCAGAAAGTGCACGTTCAAGCTCTTCGGCACTCGGTGCTTTACCGTGCCATCCTGCTTGGTTTTCCATAAATGAAACGCCCTTACCTTTCACCGTTGAAGCAATAACAACGTGAGGCTTGCTTCCCCCT
>JAVWLC010000193.1:0-5267 GCA_036638175.1 Raoultibacter sp.
CTGTGGCGCATGTAGCTAGTGAATTCCCTGCGATAGAACGTGCCTATTTATTTGGCTCTGTGGCGCGGGGTGAGTTTGATGATGCGAGTGATGTAGACGTACGCATTGAGCTCGATTCTTCGATGCCCTTTAACTTGCACGATCTCGGGCAATTTGGAAAACGCATTGAGCGCATTGTCGGACGCTCTGTTGATGTGATTTCTGCACGCGAAATCAAGAATGAAGCCTTAGCAGCAGCGATCGCTCGGGAAAAGGTGTTGGTCTATGAACGCAAAAAGTAATGATCTGTCTCGTTTACAAGAGATTTACGACATTGTTGTACAGACAAAAAATCAAATTGAATCGGTAGGGTCAAAAGCGCTCCGTGCGGCATGTGTTGCTTATGGCGATGATCATGGGATTGAGCTCGATAGAAAATAAGTTGCTCTATAAAGTTAAAGTTAGTTTTCTCAAGACTCCTTGCAAAACGGTTCCTACTTACATACGATAGATAGCACGAAACGCACAGGTCATGTGCATAGAAGAGGAGAAGCAAATGACAATCAAGGCAGGAATTGTTGGGGCAGCTGGTTTTGCGGGCATTGAGCTTGTGCGCCTTTTGACCGAACATCCTGAATTTGAAATCTGCGCGGTGACCTCGGACGCGCTTGCGGGAACGCCCGTGAGCGATCTGTATCCAGCGCTTTCCAGCACAACTGACCTCGTATTTTCCAAACACGATAGCGGTGCGCTTGCGGGGTGTGATGCGGTCTTTTTGGCCGTGCCTCATACTGCCGCCATGGCCCAGGTGCCCGCTCTCTTGAAGGCGGGCATCTCTGTTTTTGACCTTTCCGCTGATTATCGCCTCAAAGACGCCGATGTCTACGAAAAATGGTACGCAACCAAGCACACGTCACCCGAGCTTCTCGAGCAAGCCGCGTTTGGCTTACCCGAGCTTTTCCGCGCCGAACTCGCGCGCGTTGCCGCTGATCATGCGGCTGGCACAGCAACACTTGTTGCCTGCGCGGGCTGCTATCCTACGGCAACTTCGCTTGCGGCATATCCCGCCGTTAATGCGGGATTTGTCGATGGAACGGTTATCGTTGATGCTATCTCGGGTGTCACGGGGGCGGGCAAGAAAGCCACCGAGCGCACGCACTTCTGCTTTGCGAACGAAAGCGTGGAAGCATACGGCGTCGGCAAACATCGTCACACACCTGAAATCGAACAGATTCTCGGCATTCCCGGCAAACTCGTATTCACCCCGCACCTCGCACCGCTCAACCGCGGCTTGCTCTCAACGGTCTACCTGCCACTGGTATCTACCGTCACGCTCGAAGACCTGCACGCGCGCTACACGGCGTTTTACGCCGACGATCCATTCGTGAACGTTTTGCCGCTGGGTACCATGCCCAAAACCTCGTCGGTTGCTGGCAGTAACTATTGCCACATTGGTCTTGCGCTTTCGCAGGCGGGCGATATGCTTATTGCGGTCGGTGCAATCGACAATCTGTGCAAAGGCGCCGCAGGTCAAGCGGTACAGTGCGCCAATATTGTATTCGGTCTCGATGAAACAACAGGTCTTTCCGCTTCGGCTTTACCCGTCTAGTGGATACCGTTTTGTAAACGAAAGGAAGCGCTATGGAACAGGGATGCATCCGACTTAAGCCACCATCATCGCTTACCGCCATCGAAGGTGGCGGAGTAACAAGCGCTCGCGGCTTCAAAGCGGTTGGTCTCCATGCGGGCTTCCGAAAAAAGAGCGATCGTTTGGACATGGCGCTTGTTGCTGCCGATGAGCCTTGCGCTGCCGCAGCCACGTTCACCAAAAACGTGTTCTGCTCGGCACCTGTGACGGTTTCGCGCGAACATCTCGACGGCATATCTTATGGCACTGCACGGGCCGTGGTCATCAACTCAGGCAATGCGAACGCAGCCACAGGTGATATCGGTCTTACTCATGCGCACGAATCAGCCCAGCTCATCGCAGATGCGCTTGGTTGCCCTGAAAGCGAAGTGCTGGTTGCCTCAACAGGCGTTATCGGCGCCCATTTGCCTATGGAGCCGTTTCATGAGCATGCCGCCGAAGCCGTAGACGCGCTCTCAAGCGAAGGCGGGCACGACGCAGCCTGTGCCATTATGACTACCGATACCTTCCCGAAAGAATACGCCGTCAGCTACACAAGCAAGGCCGAAGGCTTCGAAAACATGCAGGTCACCGTCGGTGGCATGGTGAAGGGCTCAGGCATGATCATGCCTGACATGGCAACCATGATTGCCGTAATCACCACCGATGCCCCCCTTGACGCCCCAACCGCACACGCCGCGCTTATCAGCGCCACCGCGGTAACATTCAACAAAGTCACCGTTGATTCCGATACCTCCACAAATGATTCGTGCTTCTTGCTTGCCAGCGGCAAAGCCGCGCAAGGGCAGGGCGCATATATCACCAAAGGAAGCCCAGCGTATCGCGAATTTACCACAGCTCTCAATCACGTGTGCACAACGCTCGCGCGCGATATGGCAAGCGACGGGGAAGGCGCAAACCGCCTTGTCACCGTTGAGGTGGTTGGCGCAAAAAACAACGATGATGCCGATACAGCCGCCCGCGCGGTCGCGAATTCGCCCCTTGTGAAAACAGCCGTTTTTGGGCATGATGCCAATTGGGGCCGTATTGCTATGGCCATCGGAAAGTCTGGCGCTGTGTTTCGGCAGGAAGATGTCTCGATTGACATCATGGGTATTCCCGTATGTAGGGGCGGCCTTACCGTAGACTTTGATGAAGATGAGGCGCTGAAGCGATTTGAAAATCCCGAGATTATCCTTTGGATTGATCTCGGTGCAGGAAAAGGGTCCGCAACCATGTGGACCTGCGACTTTTCGCATGATTACGTTACGATCAACGGAGATTACAGGACATGAAGTACGCGAAGGACACCAGGCCCAAACCCGCATCACTGAAAACCGCTGAGGTTTTGGTAGAGGCGCTGCCTTGGATCAAGAACATTACGGGAAAGACAGTCGTTATCAAGTACGGCGGCTCTGCCATGGTCGATTCCCAGCTGCGCACCGATGTCATGAACGATATCGTGCTGCTGAAAATCATCGGCATCAACCCCATCATCGTACACGGCGGCGGCCACGCCATCACCGAACAGATGGAAAAGAGCAACATCCCTGTTGAGTTCAAAGACGGCCAACGCGTCACTACCGATGAGGCCATGGATATCGTAAAAATGGTGCTCATGGGCAAAGTTAACCAGGAGCTCGTAGAAGCCATGAACGAACACGGCAACCTTGCGGTTGGTGTCAGCGGTGCTGATGCTGGCACTATCATGGCTGAGCAGAAATGCCCCGATCTCGGACGAGTGGGCCGCATCTCCCGCATCAACGCAGGCTACCTCGAAGACCTGATCACCGCCGATTACATCCCCGTGGTTGCATCAATTGCCATGGGTGAAGAAGGCGGCTACTACAACGTGAACGCCGATATGGTAGCGGGCCACATTGCAGCTGCCATCGGAGCGCACAAGGTAGTGTTTTTGACCGACGTTGACGGTCTCTATGAGGACTTCGATCGCAAAGATTCGCTCATCTCTAACTTGACGCTGTTTGAAGCCCAGTACATGATCGAAAACAACGTGGTCTCCACGGGCATGATACCGAAGCTCCAATCGTGCGTGCAGGCACTGGATGCTGGCGTATTCCGCGCCCACATCATTAACGGCACCACGCCGCACGCCTTGCTGCTCGAGCTGCTCACCAACACAGGCGTTGGAACCACCATGCATTCCACCGAAGAATCCTGCGCGTTTGACACCCACCCGCTTGGCAACTTTGCCTCAAAGCTGGTTGAGAATCGCCAGCGCCCGGTGCTTTTGAGCGAGCTCAACAATCGATAAAGCCCGCAGCACACCGATAGATTGAACCAACAAGCATTGAGGAAGGTTGAAACCATGAGCTTGGCCGAACAGCAAGCACTCGAATCCGAATACCTGATGAACACCTACGCACGCAAACCCGTTGAGCTTGTGAGCGGCAAAGGCATGAAGGTGCTAGATAGCGAAGGGACCGAATACCTCGACTTTGTCTCAGGTGTAGGAGCTGTCAGTCTCGGACACTGCCACCCAGCTGTTGCTGCCGCAATTTCTGAGCAAGCAGAAAAACTCATCCACGTGAGCAACTACTACTTTATCGAGCATCGCGCAGACGTGGCCCGCCTCCTTTCTGGCCTGCTTAACACATGCGTGCCCGCAGAAGATCAGACCCCTTGGAAGAGCTTCTTTGCCAACTCCGGTGCCGAAGCAAACGAATGCGCTATCAAGCTTGCACGCCTTTGGGGCAAAAAGCGCAAGAGTGGCGCTCAACAGGTGATTACGCTCAACAAGAGCTTCCACGGCCGCACGCTTGCTACGCTTGCCGCCACCGCCCAGCCTGCCAAGCAGGAAGCCTTCCAGCCCTTGCCGAGCGGTTTTCTTCATTCACCTATCAACGATATCGCGGCGCTTGAAGCACTGTTTGCCGAGCAAGGCGACGCCATTTGCGCCGTTATGGTCGAATGCGTACAGGGAGAAAGCGGCGTCCATCCGTGCACACCTGAGTTCCTACAAGCAGCGTGCGATCTCGCCCATGAGCAGGGTGCGCTCTTCATTTGCGATGAGATCCAGTGCGGCATGTATCGCTGCGGCACCTACCCATTTGGCTTCCAGCATTTTGGCATCACGCCTGATGTAGTGACCATCGCCAAAGGCGTAGCTTCTGGATTTCCAACTGGCATGTGCGCCGCACGAGATGAGGTCGCAGCAACCTTTGAGCCAGGAGACCACGGCTCCACGTTCGGCGGAAGTTGCCTAGCCGTGGCGGCCGCGAAGGCCACCATTGAGACACTTGACGCCATCGACGCTGCAGCAAACGCTAAGCGTGTGGGCGAACAGCTGCGAGCGCAGCTCGCAGAACTGCCGCATGTTGTCGAAGTGCGCGGGCTCGGGTTGATGTGTGCGTGCGATTTCGATGAGAGTGTTGACGCAGGTGCGCTTGCGCTTGCAGGTTTGGATGTCGGTCTGCTGCTGAATAGCACTGGTCCGCACACCTTGCGATTCCTGCCCCCGCTTATCTGCACCACAGCAGACGTTGATACCATGATCAGCAAAGTCAAAGATCTCATCGCATAGCTCAATTTCTGGCTTTACCAAGTATCCTTCAAAAGTACCGAGGCCGATACGACCATGTGTCGGCCTCATTTTGTTGTAGGTCCTTAAAACAATCATCATAATACAGTGTCTTTTATA
>JAVWLC010000194.1:0-5237 GCA_036638175.1 Raoultibacter sp.
ATGTTGAGGAAAATCCATCAATAAATACTATTGAAAAAGTAAGAGAATTACGTGAGCCTGATGAGGACGATGAAACCGCTGTGCTTGAAGCTGCTGCCTACACTCCTCGCATAAAACGACAAGAACAGGTGCCACAAAATCTTCCGTCGCCTGCCGTTACCAGCGCTTACGCCAAGATTGATCGCCGACCGAAGCGCGCTTCAGCCTCGCTTAACATTCAGATGTTGGAAGGTCGTATTCCTACGTTTGATGAGCCTGTTGCAACCGAGCAGACCATGACACGCAAGCTAGGAAAAAAGAATTCAACAGCCGAGGATAAGGCGACGGCGAAATCAAAAACGCAAACCATCAGCAAACCAGCTGCTAAAAACACTACGCCTCTAGCAACACCTAAGCCGCAAGAGGGATTCAGTTTGCCGCCCATGAGTATTCTGGCACGATCTTCGGGCAATGCTGGGGGGGCGAGCGAATCTGACTTGCGCGAGACTGCGGGTCGTCTTCAGGTGACACTTGAGGACTTCAATATTTTCGCCCAGGTAGCAGGATGGGTTGCTGGGCCGACCGTAACGCTCTTTAAAGTTGATCTGCCTTCAGGTGTGCGCGTAAGTCGCATCACCGCCCTTGAAGACGATATCGCCCTTGCGCTTGCAGCGCCAGGCGTGCGTATTTTTGCACCTATTCCTGGCACCAACTACGTTGGTATTGAAGTGCCAAATACCAAACGACAAGATGTTTTGCTGGGCGACATTCTCAGTAACGCAACAGGTGGCCCTCTTCAGATTGCAATTGGTAAGGACGTCGAAGGCGAATCGATCATTTCGGATCTCGCAAAGATGCCTCACTTGCTCATTGGCGGTACTACTGGTTCAGGTAAATCGGTTTCCATTAACGCTATGATTATGTCGATCCTCATGCGCGCAACACCGGCAGAGGTTCGCTTTATCATGATTGACCCGAAGCGCGTTGAATTTACGCCGTATAACGGTATTCCACATCTTTACGTTCCTGTTGTAACCGAACCGCGCGAAGCAGCAAGCGCACTGTCGTGGGGTGTAGCTGAGATGGAACGCCGGCTCAAAGTGTTTTCTAAGGTTGGAGCGCGAAATATCGGACAGTACAACGCAAAGGTTCAATCGAAGCAGGTAGGTGATGACGATGCTCGTGAGCTTCCCTATATCGTTATTATCATTGACGAGCTTGCTGACCTCATGATGAATGTCGGCAAAGAGGTTGAGTTCTCTATCGCGCGCATCGCTCAACTTGCGCGCGCGGCAGGCATTCACCTCATTGTTGCAACCCAGCGCCCCTCAACAAACGTTGTTACGGGTCTTATTAAGGCAAACATTACAAACCGAATTGCCTTTAACGTGGCCTCTGGTATCGATTCGCGCGTTGTTCTTGACACTCCTGGTGCGGAGAATCTTATTGGCCTTGGTGACCTGCTGCTTTCAAAGCCCGAGTTTGCGAAGCCGCAGCGTATCCAAGGATGTTATGTATCCGAAGATGAGATCAATGCGGCCGTTGACATGCTTAAAGAACAGGGCGAACCTGAATATCACTCCGAGATTCTTCAGACGAACCTCATTACGTTGGGTGCTTCTTCTCCTGATGGTTCTGGGGGAAGTGGCGCATCTGATGATCCGCTCATTTGGGAGGCTGCAGATATTGTGGTTGCAAGCGGTCTTGGGTCAACCTCCAACATCCAGCGTCGTCTCAAAGTTGGTTATTCTCGAGCAGGACGTATAATGGACATGCTCGAAGAAAAAGGAGTTGTTGGACCTCCCAACGGCAGTAAGCCGCGTGAGGTGTTAGTTGATCCTATGGAACTTGAAACACTCAAGGCGTTCGAAGCACACGATGAAGCTGGCGAACCATCGTTTACAGAGGAGTGACGACGTGGACCAGATTAGTTTCGGAATGGTTTTGCGCGATGCCCGAGAAAGAAAGGGTTACGATTTAGCGAACGCCGCACGGCGTCTCCGCATTCGACCCGACATTCTCCAGGCTATCGAAGCAAGTGATTTTTCCCGCATGCCCCCCAGGGGCTATGCGCGCAATATGGTGAATGCCTATGCGCGCTATCTGGGGCTTAATCCAACTGAGATTACACGGATGTATCTCGATGAATGCTACGCTTTCCAGGTTGGCAAAGCTCGCATGGATGCACGATCGACTGGTTTTGATATGTCGGGTGCTCCTGCTAACAAGCGGGGGGGTCGCCGCGATTATGATGATGAACCCGAATCATCGTCTGCGCTTGGTCGAAAGCTCTATGTTGATGATCCGCATCGCGATAGAAGGCGTGATGGTTCGAGCATGTACGATCGCCCTCATGGCGAAGATCGTACGCACCGCACAAACAGAAGCGCTATGCCATCAACGCAATATACCAACTTTTATTCGGGACCACGATCCTCTTCGATGACAAGCTCAAAACTCCCTTTCATTATTGCTGGAGCCGTTATTTTGGTCCTGCTGATCATTGTGCTTGTGCTGGTCTTTGGTCAAGGCGGCAATGCAAACAACGAAGATGTGCCAAAGGTTCCGGTCACGGGGCTTTCTGATCCTAAAGACACGGGAACCACTACTAATCCGGGCACGACTACTACAACGCCAGAAGCGCAAGCACCTGCAAAGGTTGCGCCGACTAAGGCAACCTTTAAATATGAAATTCCCTCAGGACAAAGCGCGTATATCGAAGTGTATGACGGTGACACTCTTGTTGAGGGCGGTGTCGATTCGATTAATGGTCCCGCATCAAAGGAATATGATGTGACAACAACCCTTCGTTTTGTCACCACCAATCCTGCTGGGGTGAAGGCGTTTGTTGATGGGGTAGAGGTCACTTTAACTGATACTAATGGATCGGGAGTCTATGAAACAACCGTTGATTTCCCTGCTATTCTTGAGAAGTGGAAGCAAGATAACCCCACGACAAGCAGTAACGCAACGCCTACCACCACTAACACCACGAGTTGATATCGACGTACAAAGTAAGGCTGTCTCGCTTATAATGTAAGAGATTTATATACACAGCAACATGGCTGAACGAAAAGGCCATGTTGCTTCTGCTTATGCAGCAGATGATTGCATGCGATTTGAAAGGATTATCATGGCAAAAGAATCAAGCTTCGACGTTGTTTCAACCGTTGATATGCAGGAGGTTGACAATGCGTTTGGCCAGGCAAAAAAGGAATTAGTCCAGCGTTATGACCTTAAGGATTCGGGTGCAGAAATAACACTCGACAAGACCGCAAAATCAATCACGGTTGCTGCACCAAGTGATTTCGTTGCCAAGCAAGTTATCGATGTCATTGCTTCTAAGCTGATTAAGCGAGGAATCGATCTTTCCGCAGTGAAATGGGGCGATGTTCAGGCTGCAACAGGTCAGAGTGTTCGTCAAACAGCAAACATCGTTGAAGGTATCGAGCGCGATATCGCCTCGACCATCAACAAGGACATCAAAGCTGAAAAATTTAAGGTAAAAGTGCAAATTGAAGGCGACAAGCTTCGTGTGAGTTCGGCTTCACGCGATGAGTTGCAGGCAGTCATTGCCTTTTTGAAAGAAAAGGATTACGGCCAGCCACTTCAATTCGAGAACTACCGCTAAGCGGCGGGATGGTCGCATGACCCCACTACAAGATGCTTTAAAGGTGTGCTTCATAACGCTTGGCTGTGCAAAAAACGAAGTTGATAGCATGAATATGTCTCGTCGTACTCAAGCAGCAGGGTTTTCTGTTATCGATAATCCCGAGCAAGCTGATGCTGTTGTTGTTAATACCTGTTCATTTATCGAAGCCGCAACCGAGGAAAGCCTTGAGGTCATCTTCGACATGGCGGACGTGAAGCGCCCCGATGGCTCAGGTGTTCCCCTAATCGTGGCGGGTTGTATGCCCTCGCGCTATGGTGAGGATCTTGAAAGTGAGCTTGAAGAAGCTGCTGCATTCGTTCCCTGTAGCAAAGAAGATGATATTGCCGAGGTGCTTGCTCAAGCGCTTGGAATTGAGCTTGCGGATCTTGAGACTCGTTCAGAGGAAAAAGAAGCAACTCCTATTTCTGCGTATGTCAAAATATCTGACGGCTGCAATCGATTCTGCTCATTTTGCACCATTCCGTATATTCGGGGGCGGTATCAGAGCTTTACGTATGAGAGCATTTACACTGACGTGGCTCGTCTTGTTTCAGGTGAAACGCGCGAAATTGTTCTTATTGCCCAAGATACGGGCAGATGGGGTGATGATTTTGATGAGCCCTCAACGTTGGCTCGGCTTATTGAGCAACTAGCCGAGGCCTTTCCGGAAACGTGGTTTCGCGTCATGTATATTCAGCCTGAAGGCGTATCGGATGAATTACTTGAGATGCTTGCGTCGCATGATAACGTTTGCAGCTATCTCGACATACCTTTGCAGCATGTTCAGACGGACATCCTGTGCGCAATGAATAGAACAGGTTCGAGGGAGGAATTCGATGAGCTGGTTTCTCGAATTCGAACAAAGGTGCCTGGCGTTACCCTTCGGACGACTCTTATTGCGGGATTTCCAGGAGAAACTGACGAGGATTTTGAGGCTTTGTGCGATTTTGTTGACGAGACTGATTTTGATTACATCGGCGTCTTTGCATATTCGCGCGAGGAAGGTACGCGCGCTGCGAGCTTTGAGGATCAGGTTGATGAGGACCTCAAGCTTGAGCGTACGCAAATCATTCGCGATAAGGCAGATGCCGTTGGTACGGCTCGGGTAGCTGAGCGCATTGGAAAACGTATGGATGTCCTCGTCTTGGGTTGCGAAGAGGATGGACAGCTTTTCGGTCGAGCTCAGTGTCAGGCACCTGAGGTTGACGGAGTCGTCTATGTCTCAGAGGGTGTTCCTGGTAGCGTAATTACGGTAACAATTGACGATACGCTACTTTACGAGATGGATGGTGAATAGCGTGGCCGCTCAGAATCCAACGCATGAGAAACTTTGGACTCCTGCAAATATCGTGACATTGATTAGGATATGCGGTGTTCCTCTGTTCGTAATCGCATTGATTAGTCCGTGGCCAGCATGGTTTCCCTCGTGGTCTGAGGCGGAGCTTTGGAAGCCTTGGATTGCAACGGGTATTTTCATATTGCTTGCTGCAACCGATGGTCTTGACGGTTATCTTGCGAGAAGCCGGGGCGAAGTAACCAATCTCGGCAAATTCATGGATCCTCTTGCGGATAAGATTCTTGTGGCTGCGGCTTTGCTTGCGCTTAT
>JAVWLC010000195.1:0-5154 GCA_036638175.1 Raoultibacter sp.
GTTATGCTCGATCCTGATATCGAAATCATTGCACCCGTAAGGGAGTGGGATCTCAAAACCAGGTCACAGGAAATCGATTGGGCGCTTGAGCATGGCGTGCCCGTTCCGGCAACAAAGGACAATCCTTATTCCATCGACGACAACTTGTGGGGCAGGGCTATTGAGTGTGGTATTCTCGAAGATCCATGGTGTGAGCCTCCTTCGGATATTTACACCATGACGGTTGATCCTGAAGTTGCTCCTGATCAGCCAGAATACGTTGAGATCAAGTTCTCGAAGGGCATTCCCTTTGCACTCAATGATAAGCAGATGAGCTTCCTTGGTGTTATTACCGAGCTCAATAAGATTGCTGGGTCGCATGGTTTTGGCCGGATCGACATGATTGAAAACAGACTTGTTGGCGTTAAGAGCAGGGAATGCTACGAAGTCCCGGGTGCCCTCGCACTCATCGAAGCCCACAAAGCGCTTGAGGATATGTGTCTTGAGAAGGATGTTCTCCACTACAAGCTTGGCATCGAGCAAAGCTGGGCAACCGCTGTCTACAATGGTTTGTGGTTCTCGCCACTCAAAGAGGCGCTTGACGCATTTCTTGCTTCCACCCAGCAGTGCCTGTCGGGCACCGTCAAGGTGAAATTCTATAAGGGATCGTGCACGGTTGTGGGACGGAAGAGCTCCTATTCGCTTTACGACTTTGCGCTTGCAACCTATGATTCAGAGGATGTATTTGATCACACGGCAGCTAAGGGCTTCATCGATTTGCACACGCTTTCAGCCAAGACGTGGGCATCTAATCGGAGAAAAGAAGGCGCTCCTGCTGATGTGTTCACCGCCGAAAAAGCAAAAAGCCCTGTCAAGAAGAACAAGTATGATGCTATCACCGAGCTTGGCAGCACCGAAGACCATGACGGTCTCGTTGAAGAAGCTGAGCAGGTTGTCAGGGATGCGGCTGTCAAGGCATAGCCGTACGAGGAATAGTGTGAGCTGTGTCAAGTGCTGCAAGGCTTCTGCAGGCTTGATCAGCAAGGTGTGGGATCCCGTGGGGATCTACAAAGATTGATATCGAGAAGGAGTACATATTTATGGCACTGTGGTCAGGGAGATTTGAACAGGGAGTTGATGCGTTCACGCAGCGCTTTGGCGCATCGCTTCCCATTGATAAGGCGATGTACAAGCAAGATATCGCTGGCTCCCGCGCGCATGCGAACATGCTTGCTGCCCAGGGTGTCATTGCGTCTACAGATGCTGAGGCCATCAGCAAGGGTCTCGAAAAGATTGAGCAATCCATTGACGCAGGTGAATTCGTCTTCGATATCAATGACGAAGACATCCACATGGCAATCGAAAAGGTGCTGACGGCTGACATCGGCGATGCGGGCGCGCGTCTTCATACGGGCCGGAGCAGAAATGATCAAGTTGCTACTGATGCGCGATTGTTCGCAAAGGAGCTGTGTCATGAGTTGATGCAACACAATGTATCGCTCAGGAAGACATTGCTCGCGAAGGCCGAAGAGCAGTTTGGTGTCATTATGCCAGGCTACACGCACCTTCAGCATGCGCAGCCCGTGTTGTTCTCGCACCACATGCTCGCGTACTTCTGGATGCTAACGCGCGATTTTGCGCGGCTCAAAGCGGCGTTTATGGCTGCTGATGTGAATCCGCTGGGCTCGGCGGCGCTTGCAGGAACCACTTATCCGCTTGATCGTGAGATGACGGCCACCGAACTCGGCTTTGCTGGTGTCACGTACAACTCGCTCGATGCGGTGTCGGATCGTGATTTCCTGCTTGACCTGGACTACGCTTGCGCAGTCTCAATGATGCATCTCTCACGTTTGTGCGAGGAGATCATCCTGTGGTCGTCTTCAGAGTTCGGATTTATCACGCTGAGCGATCGGTTCTCCACGGGCTCATCGATCATGCCACAGAAAAAGAATCCCGATTTTGCGGAACTTATTCGCGGCAAATCGGGGCGCGTTGTGGGCGATCTGGTGGCGCTGCTCGTGACCATGAAGTCACTTCCGCTTGCATATAACAAGGATCTCCAAGAAGACAAAGAAGGTGTCATCGATGCTGTTCACACGCTTGCCGATTGCTTGGTGTGCATGGATGGCATGATTGAAACCATGCAGATTAACGAAGGCGCTATGCGTGAGCAAGCCAAAAAGGGCTTTCTTGCTGCAACCGATGTAGCTGATTACCTTGCCAAGAAGGGCATGCCGTTTCGGTCGGCGCATGAGGTTGTGGGCAACCTCGTGCTGCTGTGCGAAAAGCGCGGGTGCGATCTTGATGGCTTGACAATCGACGATTTCAAAGCAGCCAGTGATCTTTTTGAGGCAGATATCGTATCTGAACTTGATCTTGAAAGCATTGTTGCAGCGCGTACAACCATTGGTGGCACGGGCCATGAAGCCGTCCGTGTGCAAATGGAAAAAGCGCAAGCGGCACTTGATAAGGATATGAGCCAAATCGGGTAGACGCAAGGAAGCGCAGGGTACTCCTGGTGATGTATAAAGTGCAGCCAGCTCTGGGCACCCTGTGACCTTTTCTCAACAAACTTATGTACTTTCATGGGGTGTTAGGGCCTGATGGTAAAATGAGCGGAGTTTTTCCCTGGAGGTGACACGTGGCTTCTCGCTCTATTAAGAACAGGCCTAACATAAAAAAGAAGAACCCGTTTACGGGTGTGCTCGTAGCTCTTTCGATCATCATAGTGGTGTTGTGCGCTGGCGTTGCTGGCGTATGGGCGCTCGGTGAATCGTGGCTGACCGATCTTCCTGATTACGAAGATGCTGATCAATACAACACAGCACGCAAGACCGAAGTTTTCGCAAACGATGGCACGACGCTGCTTGCGGAGTTCTATCTCGAAAACCGCGAGCCTGTTGAGTTGAACCAGATCAGCAAATTTGTGCTTGAGGGTACCGTCGCAACTGAAGACGAGCGCTTCTATGAGCATGGCGGTTTCGATATTTGGGGCATTGCGCGTGCTCTTGTCGTAAACCTTTCGGGTTCATCGCGCGAAGGTGCTTCAACTATTACGCAGCAGTTTGTGCGTAATACCATTCTTGCATCTGAGGCAAATGACATTTCGATTGAGCGTAAGGTGCGCGAAATGTATTTGTCCATGAAGCTCGAAGAAGTCTATTCCAAAGACGAGATTCTTCTGATGTATCTCAACACCATTAACTATGGTTCGGGCGCCTATGGCATACAGGCGGCATCTCATCGGTATTTCTCAAAGGATGCGCTCGATCTGACATTGGTAGAGGCGGCTACGCTTATTGGCATTCCGCAATCTCCAACCTACAACAACCCGATTGATAATCCTGATGCGTGCTTTAATCGCCGCAATTTGGTTCTGGATCGCATGCTTTCAAACGGCTACATCACGCAAGCTGAGTACGATGAAGCAGTAGCAACGCCACTCACGCTCAATCCAACCGAGCCTTCGCAGGATGGCATCTATCTCTACCCCTACTTTACCAGCTACGTGCGCGAACAGCTGCTCGCGCAGTATTCCCAGGCAGAAGTCATCAAGGGTGGCTTGAAGGTATACACAACCATAGATCCACGCATGCAAGCTGCTGCCGAAACCGCCGCCGCCAATAAAGAAGCTCAGATCGATGATGCGTTTGAGGTAGCAATGACGGCGGTTGATCCTGATACTGGATACATTAAGGCCATGGTTGGCGGCAAGGATTATTACTCCAATCAATACAACCTCGCAACGCAGGCCCAGCGACAGCCAGGTTCTTCGTTTAAGACCTTTACGCTTGTTGCTGCACTTGAAGAGGGGATATCGCCCCAAACAATGGTCAATTGTTCAAGTACCGTGAAAATCGATGACTGGAATGTCGAAAACATTAACGCGGTGAACTACGGAACGCGCAGCATCGAGAGTGCCTTTGCGGTATCGTCAAACACGGGCTTTGCTCGTCTTGTTTCAGCAATTGGTCCCGAAAAGGTTGTTGATGTCGCGCAGCGCATGGGTATCAACAAAAGTGTTCTGACGGCTGTTCCCGCCATCACTCTTGGTGCAAAAGAAGTGACCGTCACTGAAATGGCTCAGTCGTATGCAACGATCGCAAATGGCGGCACCGAGCGTGACGCTATTGCTATTGAGCGCATTGTTGATCGCAAGGGTAACACCCTGTTAGATGTGAGCCAGAACAATGCAGGCACAAGTGCCATTACCCCCGAGATTGCCTATGCGGCTACGCAGGTCATGGAAGGTGTCTTGAAATCGGGCGGTACGGGTACCGATGCTGCACTGACTTCAGGGCAACCAGCTGCTGGCAAAACAGGTACGTCTGAAAACTATCGCGATAGCTGGTTCTGTGGTTTCACGCCTCAGCTTTCGGTTTCTATCTGGCTTGGTGATCGCCGTGACCAAAGTGAGGGCATCGCAGTGCCCACCACGGTAACGGCCGCCAGTGTGTTCAGCGATTTTGTTGGAACAGTACTGGAAGGCCAGCCAATCGAACAATTCAAGACTGCAGCAAGCCCCACCTATAAGCCATATTCCAATACGAAGTTTGGCATTGGCGGCACAGCATCAAGCGACACCGAAGATACCGAGAAGGATACAACCAACAAGAATCAAACGCAGCCGACAACTCCCACTGATCCTGTTAAGCCAGTGGACCCCGTCACCCCAGTTGATCCGGTTGATCCTACTCCAACGCCTGATCCAACGCCGACTCCTGATCCGACCCCTACGCCAGATCCGACACCAACACCGACTTCCTGGACGACGCGTGGTGTTGCGGCCGCAAGCGAATCGGCACATGCGCCAGCATCGCCCTTTGCAGTTCGTAACGATTGGATTTCAGACTTCTGGTCAGGAAGTGGTATATCATTTCGTACAATAAGCTTACGTACAGCATGAAGCTGTAGCGTGTAACGATTGAAAGGCACTCATGAAACAAACGACACTCATCCGCATACTCACCGTCGCACTCGCGGGCGTTCTGTGTGCATCTTTTCTTAGTGGTTGTATGCCTGGTGCTGGGCAAACTGCCGAGAAAAATGAAAACCGTGAGTATATTACCAAAGTGAATAACGCTATGACCGATCTGAAGACTCGCCTTGAATCCTTTGATGAGGCGGTTTCTCGTAATGATCTCGTGAGCATGCGCACTCAGGCTGATAATGCCT
>JAVWLC010000196.1:0-5135 GCA_036638175.1 Raoultibacter sp.
AGACGTTCTCAACGGCCTCTACTACTTCGGGCTCACCCCCAAACATTGCCGCTCTATCACGCAGCAGCGTCGAAGGTACGTGCACCGTCTTCTGAAAATGCTTAGCTAATTCCATACGCTGAAAACGGCAGCACCCCGATGCTCCATGTGATAACGGTAAACCACCGTGCACGCCAAACGCAGCATACAAGGCCCCAATAGGCGAGCAGGGATTAAGCGGATCGACGCAAAGCGCTCGAGAAGATAGTGTTGATTCATCGCACAGCACGAGTGACCACTCCCATCCACGACGGTCGATCAAGCACCCAATGCGACAGATCGCGAGCCATCGCAATATCTCTCGCATAGCGCTCGAAACCGTCGAATCCCATATAATCGGTTCCTCGTTCATCGGAGAGAAACTTTTCTGACCGCATGGTTGCGCTCGCGTAGCCGAAACGCTCCTCGATACCCGAAAAGCATAGATCAGGAGCAAGGCGATCCAACAACTCGCTCACGCGAGTACGATTAAGTCTCACGCGGAGCCACACAAACTCACGATCAGGGCAATCAATCTCCGGACAACCAGGCAATCGATGCACCGCCGAAGCACAATCAAACCCATACAGCCTTCTCTCGTCTTCACTCAAATCAACAACAAGCGTTTGAGGCACGTGCACCGTAAAGCCTTCTTCTGTGTATGACTCGGTGTCGTAATTCTGCGCAACCATAACAACGTGCATTCCCATTTCGCTGGAAAGTACGGCGAAATCGTTACTGCGAAAGATGTCTTCGAATACGGCTACACGCATGCCCTCGTACTCGTCGCGGTATTTTTTACGGATCGGCTCAATCCTCTTGCGCTCTTCACGAATAACTTCTTCCGTTCTTTCGATCAAACGATCATCCCCAAAAAAGCTCGCCATTGAACGCAAGGAAGCAGCAATATTCCCTATACCCGTCAGATAGACACGCATAAAGCCCGCACCGTAGCGCTCTTGATACAACAGCGGAACGTCATCGATCGCTTTGCCTGAATCGAGTACTACAAGCTTTGCATCTTGGCTGCGAACGATTTCGCGATAGGTCGTGATGCCCATCAAAGAGCACACTACGTCATAGCCGATATGATCGAGGAGATTTTTCATCTCATGCGCTCGATCATCGCCGCAAGCTTCACTCATAAAGTGAACAGGAAATTCGCCTGTCTCGCGGCTCTCTTGTCCAACCCAGTTGTCAAGGATTTGCTTGCCTCCGTGCAGCCAGCCCGGTTCGCTTTTAAATCCCTCGCAAGAAAGAGGCAGTATATCGATACCATGCCTTTGAGCCGCATCACGCGCGACATGCCCAATGTCATCGCCAATAAGTCCCACGGGACACGTAGAGCATAAGGCAATAGCTTCGGGGGCATATCGCTCGACCGCTTCATCGATTGCTCGCATAAGTTTTTCTTCGCCGCCGAAAATGACATCCGTTTCATCCATATGAGTAGAAAACGTTCGGGCAGTAAATGACGGGCGATCCTTCCCCGCAGATCCGCGATATCCGTTGATGCCCGCATAATATGCGCACCCCACTGGGCCATGGGTTATGAGCAAGACGTCCTCGATTCCGCTCATCATCAATCCGCGGCAGGCCATATACGAACAACCACCGCCATAAAATACACCGGGGATCGGCAAGAGCCGCCTTGTTGAACGAGGCGGCTCATGAGTTTCTTGCATCGAATCAGGCTTCATGGATCAACTGCTATTTGAAGCTAATTTGGTTTTGGTTGAGAAGTCCCTCAAGTTGCTTTTCTGTCAGATCAACCTTATAGAAAAGCTTGTAGAAATCCTTCACGTCTTGGTTTATAGCAATGTCAATATCGGGATAGCACACGGTTGCAAGCCATTCGATGCCCAAAAGACGCATGACGTTTGGCGGGCGATCGAACCAGTTGAAGGGAACGGCAGGCGTCGTGTACACCTTTCCGTCTTTCACTGCTTGAATGTCAGCCCACTGAGGATTGTCCATAATGTCCTGCGCAAGTACAAACCCTGAATGGCAAATGACTATCTCAGGATTCCAAGTAATAATCTGTTCAATAGAAACTTCAGTGCGACCTTGACCTGTTTTCATTTCAACGTCGGCAACATTGGTTACCTTGCAATAATCTAACACCTCAGTGTGCGACGAACCAGTCGGGTCAGTGGCAAGGCCATCAGAGTTCTCGGCATAGTACACGGTCGGACGCTGGGAAGCAGGAACCGCATTGATTTTCTTGACGGCATCAGCAAGCTTTGTCTCGTAATAGGTAGCAAGTTCCTCACCACGATCGGCTTCACCGATCCAGTCGCCGAGAGTCCGATAGACCTCAGCAGTGCGCTCAAGCGCACTCGAGACGCATACAACAGGAAGACCTGTCTCTTTCTGAATCTGATCGGGAACATCATCATTGCCAAGGGTTCCATCGGTCCCCATATAAATAATAACATCAGGATTGAGCGTGATGATATCTTCCATATTGGCAGTTACTTGTTGTCCCATCCAACCACCAATTACAGGCAGCGAAGCAAGCTTCTCAGGTAGATATTCCATCGTTGCCGCTGTTGGCTCGTTCACCCAACCTATAAGCTTATCAGGCGAAAGGGTTGCCACCATGGCTTCGCCCGTGGGCACAGCGCAATACACCGAAGTAACCTCAGTGGGAATGGTCACCGAGCGACCAGCCATATCGGTAATCTCGCGTTCAGTTGCTTGCGGCTCTGCCGTCTGCTGATCTTCTTTGCTTTGAGCAGGTTCCTGGGCGTTGCTGTTCGCGCAGCCAGCAACCATGGGGAGCGCCAGCATACACACCATTGCAAGCGCCAATACTTTGCGTTTCATATAATTCCTCTCATTTCTTCCCTTTGGTATTACGTTTTGATGCATGACGGCACAACACCGCTTTGTGGCGTCACCGCTTATGCACACACGGTCACATACTGGTGATCTCGTGAAATACCTTCTGTGTAGCCAAAACTTTCTATTGGTCGATGCTTTTCTCCCGCAGCAAATTCAACGATGGGAATACAGCCTTTAAGCATTCCGCAGGTGCATGAATGCTCTTGAACAATGCGAACATCCACGCCATACGTTTCCTTCAGTGAGTCTTCGGTAACCACTTTGTCAGGCTCCCCAAACCGTACCCAATCACGCGTGATCAGACCTACTTTTGTGGCACAGAGAAATGCATGATCGGGAAAATGCGTGGTCATAATGACCGATATCCCCTCTTTCACCAGGTGCGATATCTGTCGCAATACCTTGACTTGATTCCCGTAATCAAGGCTCGCGGTTGGTTCATCCATAACAAGGACTTCGGGTTCTTGCGCCAAAGAACGCGCAATTAAAACCATCTGTCGCTCCCCGCCACTAATTTGCGTGTAGAGCTTTTCAGCAAGATGGCTAATCCCTAAGCGCTCGAGACATTCATACGCCTTTTCAATATCGTGCGATGAAGGCGAGGCAATGGGGCTTATCCGCGAAAGACGACCCATTGTCACCACATCAATAACGGGATACGCGAAGGGTGGCGTATGGTTTTGGGGCACATATCCAATTTTTTTCGCTAGCGTCCTCGAAGACCACGTTGAAATATCATCACCATCAAGCGTAATCTTCCCCGCAAAAGGCTTCAAAAATCCAAGCATGCTTCGAAAAAGTGTTGTCTTCCCCACACCATTCGGGCCGAGCAAACACAAGGCTTCTCCTGGCCCTATAGAAAACGAAACATCAGAAAGGATCGTCACATCTTTATAGCCACAGGTAACGTTTTCGAGCGCAAATTTTTTCATGTCCACGTCTTTCTTCCCGTTGTCAGCAAATAGATAAAGAAGGGTGCACCAATGATCGCCGTAAGCACGCTCAAGGGCAGTTCGATAGAGAATAAACAGCGACAAATGTTGTCAATAATAAGGATGTACAAGGCGCCAAGAAGCAATGATGTCGGAATGAGCACCTTATGATTTGGACCAACAATCATGCGAGCAAGGTGTGGAATAACGAGACCTACCCAGCCCACCATTCCCGCCGCAGCAACTGCTGCTGCCGTAATAAGCGTTGCACAAAAGATAAATAAGCCCCGGATAAAGCGCGTATTCACACCAAGCGCGCGAGCCTCTTCGTCTCCAAAAGAAAGCGCGTTGAGCTGATTGCGGAACAGTAATATCGGAATAATACCAACCACCACAGGGATAATGAGCATGGGCAAATCTTCGATTCTGATCGACGAGAGACCACCCATAAGCCAATAGGTAATTGAAGGAAGCTTGTCATCAGGATCAGCAACATATTTAGTCATCGTGATGAAAGCCTGAAAGAGCGCCGTAACCACCATGCCGGTAAGCACCAAGCAAAGGACCATTGACTCTCCCCTGCTCACAGCTTTGCTTATGAAGTACGTCAGCAACACAGCAACAATGCCGCATACGAAAGCTGAAAGCTGGACAACATACATATTGCCGCCCATCAGCAGCGCAGCTGAAGCCCCAAAACCGGCGCCAGCAGATGCACCCAGTAAATCAGGCGATACCATAGGATTTCTAAAGAGGCCCTGATAGCTTGCTCCAGCAGCTGCAAGAGCAGCACCAATGACTAAGGCAGCTATAACACGAGGGAAGCGCACTTGCGTCACAACCGTAATATGCGTTGATTCAGGAAACGTCTGCATTCCGAGGATTTGGTTTGCTGCAACCTTGAGCACGTCGAGTACGCTCATATCGTATCTACCAAGCGTGAATGAGATAAGCACTGCAGCAACCAGCACAATCGTCAATATCACAATCACTGGAGCGGCACTAAATCCCCGTTCACCTTTCCCCTGCCTTTTTGGCGTATCCCTCAAACTAAATCCTCCAAACAGCTACGCTGATACCTGTGAGCGGTTTACCCCCGAGGAACGTGCCTTTGTACAAGCAAGTGCTTTAACCACATCACTCGTTTACACCGTGCACGTAACTATTGATCCCCCTATTAGTCTTATAATAGGATAATATCCCACATTGAGAATAATATAGCAACCTGTATTATTCTCAATGTGGGATATTCTTACAAGGAAGTCTTTCAAGGGTGTTTTGCCTACCGACAGGAGGAGTTGTGGGAGAAAAGATTATGGACGGATTTCCGTCAAGGGA
>JAVWLC010000197.1:0-5094 GCA_036638175.1 Raoultibacter sp.
AAACATACTACGCTCAGCATCAACTTGAAGAACTGCGCTCTGGCAACACCGTATTTGAGGAGCTTGATCGCGTGGCTCCTGGCTGGACAATATCGCAGGTAAGAACGCTGCTTGGCGCTTTCCTTTTTGTGGGAGATGCCGTAGAAAAGCGAGTAAGCGTTTTGTCGGGTGGCGAAAAGAGCAGACTTGCGCTTGCCAAAATGCTCGTAGCGCCAACGCCATTACTTTGTCTCGATGAGCCGACCAACCACCTTGATATCGCAAGTGCTGACATCCTTGAACAAGCCTTGAGGCAGTTTGAAGGAACCATTCTTTTTATCACGCACGACCGCCACCTTATCCGAGGTGTAGCAAATCGTGTTATCGAAGTAGAGCCTGGTCGCGTAACAAATTATGATGGTGATTACGACTATTATCTCTTCAAGAGCGGACAACTAGAGGGGGATCGTCCTGAAGGGGCTTCGCTCGTTGATGAAGTGGTCCCTGATGCGTCTGCTCCCGTTGTGTCAGCGAAAGAGAAAAAAACGGTTGTAACGGTACATCGTCATGCGCGCTCTGCGCAAGACGAGAAAGCAAGCAGTACTGCTCAGCTGACTGCGGCCAAAGGAAGCTCACCAAAGACAAAGGAACAAAAGCGCAAGGAAGCCGAGGCGCGCAATCGTGCCTATGCCGTGCTTAAAAACCATCGCAAGCGAATTGCGCAGCTCGATGAACAGATGGAAGCAGACAGTACTCGCATGACTGAGCTGATGGCTCTTATGGCTGATCCAGCCTTTTACGCGAACGAAGATGCAAGCAGCGATGCCATTGCTGAGCACGCAAAGCTCAAGCAACGCCTTGCTGCAAGCGAAGTGGAGTGGCTTGCTTTAAACGAGGAACTCGAAGAGGAGCTGCAGCGTCAGCAGGATGAGGCATGATAGACGGGTGCCAGCAGGAAGGGGAGCACAAGCTCCATATTGTTCTCTTTGAGCCTGAGATCCCGCAGAATACGGGCAATATTGCCCGTACGTGCGCTTGTACGGGCGCTGTTCTCCATCTCGTTGAGCCCATGGGTTTTCGTTTGACCGAAAAGCATCTTGGGCGGGCGGGTCTTGATTACTGGGATGAGGTTGAAATCAAGCGTCATTCCTGCACGGAGGCGTTCCTTGAAGAGCACGCTGCGTGTGAGCTTTATTTCTTCACGGGTAGTGCGCGATCCCTGTACACTGATCCACACTACGGACCTGAGCCCTACCTGGTCTTCGGCCGCGAAAGTAGGGGTATTGATCAGGCTATTCTTGATGCTCATGTTGATAGGTGTGTCCGTATTCCTATGAGGTCGGGCTTGCGGAGCCTCAACCTATCGAATGCTGTTGCACTGGGAACTTATGAAGTTCTTCGCTCAGGCGGATTCGCTGGACTTTGTTAAGGTAGACTGAACAACACTATGTTTGAATCCTTTAACATCCCATATCTTATTTGTAGCGTTTTGAGCTTCATTCCAGCTATCGTTTTCCACGAGGTTGCACATGGTTTTGCCGCCTATAAACTGGGTGACCCAACGGCGAAAAGCCAGGGAAGGCTTTCTCTTAATCCGCTTAAACATCTCGATCCGTTTGGTACGGTTATTATGCCTGCGTTGTTGATGCTTATGAATATGCCTGTCTTTGGCTACGCCAAGCCAGTGCCTTACAACCCACGTTACTTCAAGGATCCGCGTAAAGGCGATCTTATTGTTGGCCTTGCTGGTCCTATTGCAAACTTCATCATGGCAGCCATCGCTGCGATTATTGCTTGGGCGCTTTCGCCTATTGCGGCAGGTCTTGCTCAGCAAGTTGAATTCTTCGGCTATTTCTACTATCTCTATATCCCGCTATTCGGCCTGATCAACTTATTTTTGATGTTCTTTAACTTGTTGCCGATTCCCCCCCTTGATGGGTCGAGTATCTTTGCGTTCTTTCTTCCTGAGAAATATCTGCCGCAGTACTACCGCATTCAGCAGTATGCGCTGCCTGTTTTCATGCTTGTTATCATCGTTGTTCCGTATATTCTTAAGTTCAACCCCATCGGGATATATTTGGATGCAACGGCATATAATCTGGCATCACTCATGTTCCCTGCGGGGCTTGTCTGATCGTCGCATCTTGCAGTAGATGTTTACACTTTGAATGGAAAAGGAAGGCCACTATGTCCGAGAGCGTGAATGAGATCATCCTAACCGGCTACCGTCCGACGGGCAAAATGCACCTCGGCCACTGGTTTGGCAATCTGCAAAACATGCTTGAGTTGCAGCACACCTACCCTGAAACGTACTTTTTCGTAGCTGATTGGCATGCACTCACCAGCGATTGGGCTGATCCTTCTCGTATCGTTGAATTCACCGAAGACATGGTGCTGGATTGGTGCGCTGCTGGCATGAATCCTGAAGAGTCGATGATCTATCGTCAGTCCGACATTCCGCAGGTGGCTGAACTTAACGTCTACTTCTCCATGGTTACCCCCATGAGCTGGCTTGAGCGCGTTCCTACGTACAAAGAGCAGCGCGAGAACATCAAGGACAAAGATCTCGGCAATGTTGGCTTTTTTCAGTATCCCATGCTCATGAGTGCCGATATCGCTATCATGCGTGCCACTAAAGTTCCTGTTGGTGAAGATCAGATTCCGCATCTTGAGATAAACCGTGAAATTGTTCGTCGGTTTAACTACACCTACGGCACCGTTGTTAAGGATGGCAAAGGCAAAGGCGAAGATCTTGTTACGGGACCGCTCGTTGAGCCGCAAGCACTGATTGCGAGCGAGGGCGCAAAAGTACCTGGACTTGACGGCCGTAAGATGTCGAAGAGTTATGGTAACGCTATCTTTATTTCCGATAGTGCTGAAGAGCTCAAGCAGAAGGCCATGAGCTGCATGACTGATCCTGCTCGCAAGCTTAAGACTGATCCGGGTGATCCTGATATTTGCCCCTTGCATCAAATCCACAAGCTCATCGGAGAACCTCAGGTTATCGCTGAGTTTGATGAATGCTGTCGCAATGCAACATGTGGCTGCGTTGCCCATAAAAAGAAGTTCGCCGAAGATCTCGTGAACTATCTCACGCCTTTCCGCGAAAAACGTGAAGAACTTGCTGCTCGACCAGGGTATGCACGCGAAGTCTTGGCGTTGGGCGCAGAGCGTGCTTTGCCAAAGGCTGCTGCAACCATTGAGGCTGTCCGCGATTCGCTGAAGCTCTCGCTGTAAGGCGGTTGGCACCCGTTGTCGTACAAAGTTCGGATAGAAAGCTTCGAAGGCCCTTTCGACCTGCTGCTTTATCTTGTGAGCAGGCAGAAGGTTGATATCGGCGCAATCTCGATTACCGAAATAGCTGATCAGTATCTTGCTGAAGTCACGAGGATGACAAACCTTGATT
Organism: Raoultibacter sp.; assembly: GCA_036638175.1. Lineage (GTDB taxonomy): Bacteria > Actinomycetota > Coriobacteriia > Coriobacteriales > Eggerthellaceae > Raoultibacter. Next base: position 3,386 of record JAVWLC010000197.1, read on the forward strand.
TGGATGTTGCCAGTGACTTTTTGCTGGTGGCATCAACGTTGCTTGAAATCAAGGCTGCAAGTCTGATTCCGCAGGAGAAATCGTCGACAGTTGAAGAGTTCCAAGAGATTTCGCCCAATGAAGCACGCGATATTTTGGTGGGGCGTCTGCTGGAGTATAAGAAATTCAAAAATGCTGCCGCAGGTCTTCATGCGCGATTTGTTGCTGAAGGCAGGATGCACGCGCGTCCGTTCGGTCCTGACTTGAACTTTCTCTCACTCATGCCCGACTATTTGAAAAATGTAACACTTGATGGGCTTGCGCTCGTGTGTGCCCAAGCGCTTGCGCGCCGCGATATGTTTCTACTTGAATCGGAGCACATCGCAGCGAAGCCAATTCCTGTTGAAGTACATGTTCGTGCTATTCATCAACGCATTAAGAATAGCAAGCATCTGAAGTTTTCGGATCTCGTTGACACTCACACGCCAACACAGGTTGTGGTTGTGACGTTTCTTGCGATCTTGGAGCTTTACAAGCGCTCCATGGTGACAATCCAGCAGAAAACTTCGTTTGAAAGCGAGTGATCCGATGTTTTCCGGACTTCAAGATAACCAGATCAAAGGTGCCCTCGAGGCTATGCTCTTTGTAACCGATGAGCCGGTGAGCACCATTACGCTTGCCGACATGCTCGAGATTGAACCAGGCGAAGTTGAGACGGCGCTTGTTGATTTGCGAGCGCACTACGAAGAAGAAAATCGGGGCATACAGCTTCGCGAAGTTGCAGGTGGCTGGCGGCTTTATACCCATCCTGTCTACCACGAGCTTATCGAAAAGTACGTGCTTTCGTGGGACACCCGCAGGCTTTCGCAAGCAGCTATGGAAACCCTTGCTGTTATCGCATACAGCCAACCAGTCACGCGCGGTGGTGTTGCTTCGGTTCGCGGAGTCAACTCTGATAGCTCCATTAACTCCCTTGTTGAGAAGGGTCTTGTGCGCGAGGCGGGCGTTGACGATACGCCTGGCAATCCAACCCTCTATGCAACCACTCGTACATTCCTCGAGAAGTTTGGGCTGCGTTCAACGGCTGATCTTCCTGATATCGCCGAGTATGCGCCTGATGATGAGACCCGCGCATTTATTCGCGATCGTCTCAGTGCAACGCGCTCGGATTCAGCAGCAGATGGCGAAGGCGGATACGTTGACTTTGAAGCCGAATTCGATATTGATGAGATGGCTGCCAATGTAACGACGGCACCACATGATAATCCAGATGAAGCAACCACTCGACGCGAGGTTGACGGTGCTTCGCCTCAAAATGCCCAAGCAATGCTTGCCGAGGCGATGGCTTCAGGATTCGGTCTTGTCGAAAAGATCGATTTCGATGAGCTTACATTCGACGATGAGTGACGAAGAACGCATCGTTCCGATGCGCCTCCAGAAGTTTCTTGCTCGTGCAGGAGCGGCCAGCCGCAGGGGCTCTGAAAACCTCATGACAGCAGGTCGGGTCACAGTGAACGGTGTTGTGACTTCTGAGCTGGGAAGCAAGGTTGATCCGCTTGTTGATGAAGTTGCAGTTGATGGCATCATCGTAAAGCTTTCTGACGAACCTGTGACACTTATGCTCAATAAACCTAAGGGTGTCATTACCACTATGTCTGATCCTCAAGGTAGGACCTGTGTGGCAAGTCTTGTGCCGACCGATCGCTACCCGGGCTTGTATCCCATTGGAC
>JAVWLC010000198.1:0-5008 GCA_036638175.1 Raoultibacter sp.
TGGGTGGGAGTAGGGTCACCTGAGGTGTCGGTGTTTGGGGTGCTGGGGTCTGTGGAAGACTCACTTCCCTTATCAAGCGAAACCGTTTCGTTTATGGGGGCAGGTTGCTCAACGCTAACGCCTACGGTTGTATCAGCAAGAGCAACTAAAGGTGTAAGTCCTACTACAAGACAAGTTGCTACAAACACTTTGAGCATGCTGGTTGTAATTGTTTTGATACTGCATTCACTTTGCATGGTGGCCTCTATCGGAGTGCTCACTCAGATATATATGGTTTGGTTAACCTGAGTGGTTTACTTACAGACCTTACCGAGTATAGCAGCGCATATGGCTCTGATAAACACACTGTATTTCGTTGGTGGTAAATGTGGACCCCCTTGTGTGGGAGCATTTATGCAGGCAAAACGTACCCCAGCACCCTCCCCCGCACAAAAAAAGAGCCCGACTCAACCTGCGAGTCGGGCTCCTGATGGTTCTTAAAACTCGAGCTTAATGACCTACGTTGTTGTCTTCGCCAACAATCGTGTGCCTCTCGGGGTCGTAAACTAGACCGCCGTGCTCTTTCCACGCGAACATAAGCTTGGTCGGTGAAAAGCCTTCAACGTTTGCAAGATAGATATGCAGGAAGCTGAAGATGATGAAGACGTACATCATGAAGTAGTGAATGATACGCATCGACATCAAGCCACCAAAGAGATCAGTACCAGCGGCAAAGATTCCAAGGTTCATCGTGGGTCCCCACAGAGCGAAGCCCGTGTAAGCCATGAACACAATGAGGATCGGAATTGCCAGGTAAGAGATCTTTTGCGGCACGCCAAGCTTAGCGGACAGCGGGTGATCCTTCTTCAGGAACAGGTAGTACTTGATCCACGCACCAAGCTGGTGGCGGTTGTCAGCCTGAGGAAGCCACGTCTTGAAGTCGGTGACTTGCTCGCGAGTGCCACCCGTAGGAGAACTCTTGACAACAAATGCCATCACAACACGTACGATGCAGTTGATCAGCAGCAATGCGCCGCAGAACACGTGAACACCGCGTGCAACGCCCATGAACAAAGGCCAGAACGGGAAGTGGATGCAAAAGCCAGTAACGATCAGCAGGATCATGCAGATAAGGTTGATCCAGTGCGTGATTACAAACGGCAGCGGATGAGCTTCGCGATAGTGTGCGAGATGTGCCATTTTACTTCACCCCCCAGGGGCTCGTAACGGTCTTGAACTTCTTGCCCGTGGCAGGCTCGGTCACGTGCACAGCGCAAGCGGTGCAAGGATCGAAGCTGTGAACCGTACGAAGCGCGTTGATAGGCATCTCAATGTCTTCCACGGGAACGCCGATGAGGGCCTCTTCCATGGGGCCATTGTTGCCCTGTGCGTCGTGCGGAGCAAGGTTCCACGTAGACGGAATGATGATCTGGTAACCCTGGATCTTACCGTCTTTAACATCCTCATGATGGTAGAGAGCGCCACGAGGTGCCTCCCAGAAACCTGAACCTGAACCAGTAATGGTTTCCGCAGGACGGAAGTACTCAGCGTCGCCACCCTTGAGTGAGTCCATAAGTTCCTGAACCCATTCTTTCATGAGACCAGCGATATAAAGCGTTTCAACCTGACGGACAGCGGTACGACCGAGGGTCGACTGAGCTGCGCCGAGCTGAATACCAAGCGTCTCGGTGAGCGCGTTGAGGTTCTCAACAACAAACGGAACGTTGCGCTTGTAAGCTACGAGCATGCGAGCCAAGCCGCCTGCTTCCATAGACTTACCATCGTAAGCCGGTGCCTTAACCCAGGTATAACGATCTTCGACGTTATACTCGGTGTACTCAGGCTCGGTCACGAAGTACGGTGAGGTGTAAGGTCCGTCAGTCTCAGGCTTGTACCACGAGTGACCCATCCACTCAGTGATTAGACCCTCTTCGACATCCGAAATGCCAAGCTTCTCATCGAGAACACCTGCAGGCAGGTAGCGATCATTCATCTCCATGTTCGCACGTTCGAAGACGCCCCATGAAACATACCGTCCAACGCCCTTGCCGAAGTTCAAAGCATCAACGTAAGCTGGTGCAATAGCAAGTGTGTCAGGAATCATGGTAGCTTCTACCCAGTTGTAGATCTCGTTGACGAGACCCCACAGGTCATCAAGCTTCTCCTCAGTGGGAACCCACATGATGCCACCAGGAACAAGCGTCATAACGTGAGGCATCTTGCCACCAATGATGGCAGCAACCTCAGAGGCCTTTGCTTGCATCTGCAGAGCTTCAAGATAGTGAGCGGTGCAGATAAGATCAAGTTCAGGGCTGAGCTTGTATGCTTCGCCGTTATCTGCCTCAAACCATGCGCCCGAGAAAATCGAGAGCTGCCCGTTGTCGGCAAACTTAGCAAGACGCTCCTTCAAAGCAACGAAGTCGCTGTTTGAAGAGGTGCCAGCAGCCATTGCAAGTGCATAGGCGTCAGCTGGATCAGCCTTGAGTGCGTTGAGCGGGTTGACGTAATCGAGAGCAGCCAAGTTGTAGAACCACAAGATGTGGCTATGCAGGAACTGAGCGCCTTCGATGAGGTTACGAATGATACGAGCGTTGGTAGAAATGGTGATACCATACGCCTTTTCGCCTGCAATCGATGAAGCATGAGCGTGAGAAACCGGGCAAACGCCGCAGATACGCTGAACAATCTGTGCAGCATCTTCAGGCGTGCGGTCCTGGACAACAAGCTCCATACCGCGGAAGCAGCCGCCAGATACCCAAGCCTCGGATACTTTGCCGTTGGTAACTTCCATCTCAACACGAAGGTGGCCTTCGATTCGGGTAATCGGATCGATAATTGAACGTGTCATTTACTTCTGGCCTCCTTTCGCGTCATCATCATCGTACTTGCCGATGGACTTATCGGGGTGCTTAACATCCCATGCGCGCTTCTTCTCGAAGTCAGCGCCACCATCCATACGACCAGAAACCTTCATGCCAAAGCCGTGAACCACAAGGGCGCCAGCGACAAAAGCAGTCAGGACCAAAGCAACCGTGCCTGGCTGGAATACAAAATCGCCGATGCGAAGATCGCGATGACGCTTGTAGAACGGTGTATTAACCTCGACCCAGTTCTGGCCAGGGTTCATCGGATTTGCCTCACAGCAACCGATGCAAGGTCCGCCTGATTCGACGCACCAGCTACGACGGTGGTTCCAACGCGTAGTACCGCAGTTGGACTTCGTCTGAGGACCACGGCAACCAAGCGGATACAGGCAGTATCCCATTGCTTCTTCGGGAGAGCCGAATGCGTAAACGAATTCGCCATTCTCGAAGTGGCCGCGACGCTGGCAGTTGTCATGAATCGTCTGATCATAGATCAAAGATGGCTTGTTCTCGTTGTTCAGAGCAGGCAACTGGCCCATCATGACAACGTCAACCAAAATAGCAACGAGCCATTCTGGGTTAGCAGGACAACCAGGAACGTTGATAACAGGAGTATCTACGCCTGCTTCTTCCAAGTACTGCTGAACGCCTAAAGCACCAGCCGGATTGGGGTGTGCAGCCATCCAGCCACCGTTTACTGCGCAAGATCCCAACGCAACAACTGCGTTAGCATTCTCAGCTGCATGTACAAGGATTTCGGTTCCAGGCTCGTCGGCGACGCGAAGCGCCTGTCCGTTCCAGCCTTTCAAAACACCACCCTCGTACACCAAAATGTAATTCCCCGCCTCGATCGTCTGTTCTTTTGCTTCTTCCATTGACCAACCGGCTGCTGCAGAAAGCGTTTCGCAATAATTCAAAGAAATCATTTCCAAAACGACTGTCGCAGGATCCGGAGCATCAGCCTGGGCAAAAGATTCGGTACAACCAGTACAGGACGCGCCTTCAATCCAGATAACTGGATAGAGGTTGCCCTTTGTTGCGCCGATCACGGATTTTTCGAGGGCCTGGGCAACCTGCGGAATAGCGAGCTCGGTCAAACCGGCTGCTACCGCAACAGTGCCGCAAAGTTTCATGAAATCGCGACGGCTTACGCCGCGGCTTTCTAGCATTCCCTGAAACTCTGATACAGTGGCCTCTGTTTCCATGTGCACACCTCCTCAGGTGCTCTCGTCTTACTACTACTGTTGATATTGTCTATTACTAACCTTTTTTCACACATATCGGGTTAGCTAAGTGCGTCATTTCGCCCGCAAATGGCATCAAAATGTTACAAACATTAAGACTCGTAACATATGTGCAGAAAAATATGCATATAAATAAGGAGATATGCAACGGTCCCGCATTCGCGCGGGACCGTTCATAAGAAAATGTGTCTTTTTATGCAGAGCATGTATAAGACAAAATAAGGGAATTACTGGGCATTTCCTAGTAATTCTCGCAGCGAATTTCAAAGTGAGCCTGAGGATGATCACACACCGGGCACACCTCAGGGGCTTCCTTACCAATATGAATATGCCCGCAGTTATTGCACTTCCAAGCATAGACATCATCACGCTTAAATACTTCGCCATTGTTGATGCGTTCGATCAGCTGACGGTAACGAGCCTCATGCTGCTTCTCAACACCAGCGACACCATCAAAGAGCTCCGCCAGATCAGTAAATCCTTCATCACGAGCCACTTCGGCGAAGTCGGCATACATGTGAGTCCATTCCTCATTTTCGCCAGCAGCAGCATCAGCAAGGTTTTCGAGCGTTGTCGGGATAACTCCGCCATGCAAAGCCTTAAACCACAGCTTGGCATGCTCTGATTCGTTTTTCGCTGTTTCCAAGAAGATGTTTTGGATCTGAACGTAACCGTCCTTTTTTGCTTGCGAAGCATAGTATTCATACTTCGTGTGAGCCTGAGACTCACCAGCAAACGCAAACCACAAATTCTTTTCAGTCTGTGACCCCTTTAACTCCATGTTCTCTCCTCTCGTACGGCTTTTAACCGTCCACCGTTTACTGTCTTTGATTCTATCCATTACCCAGTCTTTTTCCAGATTGTTAACCAAATTGGCAAAAACCGCATTACGTTGCCGAATCAATAAGATCGATGACCTCT
>JAVWLC010000199.1:0-4977 GCA_036638175.1 Raoultibacter sp.
CTTGATGCAATGGAGTCTATCGACGAAGCTATTGCTGCAGCAGAGGCTGATCCTTCTCTTTCGGTTCCCGCTCTTGAGCGTTGCCTAGTTCGGTGGTTGCGCGAAGCGGGCATCGGAAGCGAAGCCTTGCGTTCTCTACGGTTGGCAGCAAGAGGCAATCCGTTGCGTCTTGTGCGCACCATTAAATATGCTAACTTGTTCTATCTCGGATCAAATGACGAGGAAGAAACGGCGGACCATCAAAAGGCAATTTGGGAACTTGAAGCGGCCCTCAATCGCTTCTTGCTTGTAGCTGAATCGCTTGGTGATCAGGTCCTATCGGCTACCGAAGCGCAATGTGCGCAATGGGATTATTATTTGATCGAAACGATCGGCAATCAGATGCCTGCCGCTGAGGCGCCTGTTGATACCTTGACGTCTTCAGCAGTGCTTGTAAACCCTGAAGTACCGACGGTTCCGGCAGGCGAATGGGCGGTTCGTTATGGCATAGCTCGCGCTATTGAAAGCCTACGCCTCCCGTATCGCTTTACGAGCGACTTTCGCGTCAATGTGGCAGGTGGGCTTGCGGCTTTTGATCTCGTTGTTCCAAGCGCCACTAGTATGGCAAAAACACAATGGCCTGATCAGAGCTTTGGATGGGTTGACGTACCAGAGGGCGAACGTATCGCTCAGGCCAATCGTTATGCCATGCGGCTAGCGATTATGGTAGCCGCGATTGCGTTTTACCAGAGCAGCTTAGTTAATCAGGTGAATGTTGCGGTGCGTCCCGTTGTTGATAAATCTGAAGTTGCGGGCGCGGGTAGTGAATTTCCGCACGAGGCCGATTCTCAACGCACTATTTCTGTTACGTTTGAGCGTGCGGCATTTTGCACGAATGGTGCCTATCGTCAGGCTGCTCTTGGGGATCCCGAACCTTTCTTTTTGTGGTTCGGCGCGCAGATTGGATGCACCGGCATTACCTCTCCGCTCGAAGATGATCGGCTTGCGCCTGCCTGGCGCATGCTGGCGCCTGAAGTGTCGGACCGGTTGCTTTCCGATCAGGCTAAAGCAGCGCTTGGCATCAATGAGATATCAGAGCTTGGTGTCAACTATGATGCGGCGCGGCGGCGCATCGCAGAGCATCTTGCTGACGGTATCGTGCAGGCAGAAAATACGACCGAGCGTATAAAGCTGGTGAGCGCTGTAAAGGATGAAGCTACTGACCCGCTTGTTGAGGCGGGGTGCACGAGGCTGATGATTGCGCTCACCGACGGATCGATCGATGCAACCGATCAAAATATCATCGTCAACATCTTTCTCGGAGAAGATGAGCTTATTGTGGCGCTCACGAAGGCGCAAGCGCTTGCGCAAGACGATCCTGATGCTGCCATAACCATACTGACTGACGCGATAGCGGTGGCTGATCTTACGAGTGCTTTTTCCGATAACGGGGGAGCGTTGAGCCGCTGCTTCGATTCCTATGCGAGCAGGCTGCTTTATAACCTTGCGCGTCGCGATGGGTTGTTGCCGCAGGATGCAGGTAAGCCGGTGCAGCTTGTGGCAGATTCGCTGTACTTCTGCTGCCTTGAGGCGGTCAAGCTGCTTGAGCGTTCGTTTGATCGCACCGAAGATGCGCTGCGTTTTGGTAAACGTTGCATTGGTTTAGCCCCTATGAGTGGCCCGGGATATTTGCAGACCGCACGTGCATACATGCTGGTGGGAGACATGGATCACACCGTGGCGACCATCAATGAATACTTGCGCATTGCTGTTCTTTCGCACGAAATTGCTGTTGCGTATTATCAACTTGCTTATGCCGAATGGAAAGCAGGTCGGGTGCGTGTTGCAATTGCTGCATACCTGAAGTCCATGTCGACATCTCCCGCGGTCTATGACCAATCAAAGATTGAGCTTGAAGAGTTGTTGCGCGAATCGAAGTCCGAATTGATTCCGCCTGATGAGATTGACGATGTTTTGGCAGGTGGCGATATACGAGTTGCCCCGTCTGATGAGCTGCTGGATCAGTTGCTCGAAGCGTCTAAAGTGGTCGTAGATACAGAGCTGTTTGTTGTTGCTCGCAGTGCACTTTCTGCTTACTGTCAGTTTAGACCCGATGATGCCGTCGTGAACGTTCTGCGCTCGCTCGGCGACTAGCTTCTGCCAACCATCGCGTTTGCGATACAATACCGAGATACTTTGCGGTGTGCGCCCAGATGAGTGGCGTCCCCGTGAACTGTTCGATTAATCACTGCGAAAGCTGAGGATACGTCATGGCACTGCAAGCTCCTGAAGGAACCAAAGATCTCTTGCCCGATGAGGCGCTTTTCTGGAATCATTTCAGGCAAACGGCGGCTGATGTGTTTGGTCGCTATGGCTATGTGTCCATCGAGACACCTATCTTCGAGCAGACTGAATTGTTCGTGCGCGGCATTGGTGAGGCAACCGATGTTGTGTCAAAGGAAATGTTTCAAGCTACCTCGGGCGAAAACATGAAAAAGCTCCTCGCTGGTGAAAGCATTAAGGCGAAGAGTCGTCTTTCGTTGCGCCCCGAAGGAACAGCAGGCGTCGTGCGTGCTGTCGTTCAGCATGATTTGGTGCCGCAGGGTGCGCAGCCTGTGAAGCTCATGTATGCGGGCCCGATGTTTCGTGCTGAGCGCCCCCAGAAAGGCCGTCAGCGTCAGTTTAACCAGGTAGGAATTGAGTGTCTTGGAGCTGAGGCGCCCAGTGTTGATGCCGAAGCCATCATTATGCTCATGCGTTTTTATGAAGCGGTTGGAATCCCTGTTGGCTCCATGCAGCTGCTGCTGAATTCCATGGGATGCGAAACGTGCCGCCCTGCATACCGCGAGCGCGTCAAAGAGTACATGGAGATGCATGCTGATGAGTTGTGTCCTGAGTGCATGAACCGAGCGCAGATCAATCCGCTGCGCGCGTTTGACTGCAAGAACCCCGCCTGTCACACCATCATGGAAGACGCACCAAAGATTACCGACTATCTCTGCGATGACTGCAAGGAGCACTACGGCGAAGTTAAGGGATACCTTGATGGAGCGGGTATTGCTTACACCGAAGACGCCCGTTTGGTTCGTGGACTCGATTATTACACCCGCACGGTGTTCGAGGTCCAGGTTGTTGACGGGCTTGGATCGCAGAATGCTATTGGTGGCGGAGGCCGCTATGACAAGCTCGCCGAAGAGGTGGGGGGTCGTCAAACTCCAGGACTCGGATTTGCGCTTGGCTATGAGCGTTGCGTATTGGCGCTTCAAGCTGCGGGGGTTGAGTTCCCTCGTGCGGGTCGCTGCGATTTCTTCATCGCGTGCGTTGATGATTCAGTACGCCCTGTTGCGTTTAAGCTTTTGCAAGCAAGCCGTGATGCGGGCCTTATGGGTGACATGGATCACCAAAGCAGGAGTCTCAAAAGTCAGTTCAAACTCGCTGATAAGCTTGATGCGCGGGTCGTATTTATTCTCGGTCCCGATGAGCTATCAGAAGGCAAGATCAAGGGTCGCAATATGGTTACTAAGCGCGAAGCACTCATCGATCTCGAAAAGATGTTGAGCTTGCTCTCTCAATTTGGTGGGCAACCATACGGTGGAGCCCCATCGGCTCGAATTGAGGATGTATTTCCTGCTGACGAATAGTGGAACTAAGGCGCTGAACCAAGAAAAGACCCATGTGGGCCCTTTCTTGGTTCGGTATATCTGACTCATTTAGCCGAGGAATGTGCTCACTGATTTGCCGCATTCGCGACCAAGCGTAATCGCCATGCCAAGGCTGCAACCTGGAATGGGTGTAATGTACTCATAGCCAAAGCGGCGTCCGCAATCGTTGCCTGAGACATAGAGACCTGGGATTGGCTCGAAGTTCTCATCAAGGGCGTTCTGCTCACCATCGGTAATGATGCCGCCGCAAGTGACCATAGTTTCACCGAGCACGGGATCAAACGTGCAGGCGTAATACGGTGCTTTGTTGACGGGGAACAGAACCGCAGCGTCGCGTCCGTATTCCTGGTCTGCTCCTGCTTCGCAATATGCGTTGTAGTTGGTGATCGTTGTGACAAACTGCTTGGCTGCATCTCCCGTGAATCCCAGTTGGCCAGCCAGTCCTTCAAGCGTATCGTCGGCGATAAACTCGATGGTGGTCACAGGACCCATGCCTGCTTTTTCATCGGCTGCCGCTGCGGGTTCTTCATAGGTACCCTTGAAGATGGCGTACGCTTTATCAAGCGATTCCTGCAGTGAGGCAATGTTTTCTTCCGTTGCGGTAAATCCAGCGTGCTGCGGAATGGTGTACTGGCGATACTCGGGGAAGTTGGAGTCGAGGACGGCGAACTTAGTTTTGCGGCTCCGATAGACGGTTTCAAGTCCGCGCTGCTCGGAAGTCGCATAGTATTCGTTGCAGAAACGCTTGCCGTTTTCATCGATCCAGACAGACTGCGGTAGGCAATTCATCTTGCCGGGTAAAGAAAGGCCCTTCATGTTCATACCGGGAATGGGGCATGTTTCTAAGTGTGCACCCGCCCAATAGGCCATCTGTACGCCACGGCCGTTGTTGGCCGACATAGAAGTAAGCTGTTCTTCGCCTACCAGCGCATTGTACATATCGGGCATGAGGTCAGCCATCATGTCAGGGTTGCCGCCAAAACCACCGCAGGCAATAACGACTGCCTTGGCAGAAATCTTGAGATTGCCTTCGCCGTTTTTAGCAACGAGACCTGCTACGGCATCGTTTTCCTTGATGACATAAAGGGCCTCGGTACCAAAGAGGAATTCGGCACCCTTTTTCTTTGCTGCTTCGCGGTTGTATTCGTGGATCTTGGTTTGATTGCATTCGCCATAGAAGCTGCAGACGCTTGGCCAGAACTTGATAGGGCCGATGTTGTCGAGCTGATGGGTGGTCTTGGGGAAGAATGCTGTTGTCATGGTTTCAAAGTCGGCATCGGTGAGATCCGAGAGATACCAGTCTGAGTTTTCGCCAGAATGCTGGGCGAATTTCATG
>JAVWLC010000200.1:0-4972 GCA_036638175.1 Raoultibacter sp.
GCGAGACTGTTGTGGAAATCATGGAAACTATCGGATGGAAGTCGATTACCACAGAGGAAGGAAACAATGACTAACCTTGTGCCTTCTCGATCAGTCCTGATGCTTGGTAAAAGGCTCCACGCTGGGCGCTGCCTATCTTGGTAAGGGTTCCTCTTGTGAGCTCCTTCACTGGGTGCTTGGGTTACAATGGGCAGCATAAGCACACCAACCTGAGGAGTAGTTATGGGAAGCGCGCAAAAAATCACCTCCACTCGAGTTGCTGCTGTAAAAAATCCTTCCGTAAACCAGTCGATTTTTCCTAACCCGCCGAGCTCCTTTCCCCTCGCATGTTTCACCCATTGGGGATGTCTGCTTCGCAGGTCGTTTGTTTTTGCTCTTGTCCTTGCGTTAGTGCTCGGCTTGATGCCCTCCCTGGCGTTTTCTTTGGAGGAAAATTCTGCTGCGCAAACAACGCCGCTGCCGTCAACTCAGGAAACCGACGTGCCCGCAATAAGTGCGCAGCCAATCGCCACGGCACCAACGAAGGACACTTCTGCAGCAGAGGGCGCCAGCCCGGCTTCTTCACCCGTCTCTAGCCCTGAGCTCAACCTTGCCGATGGTTCGGTTCGTCTTGATTCTCAGAATAAAGCGTTGCGCTATAGCCGCGATGGAGGCTTGACCTGGACCGTCTATGCCGGTAGTCTCACGCTTGTCGGGACGGCTTCGAGCAACGCAAGGATTGTGGTAGAAAGCGGCAACCATGCGCTCATTTTTAATAATGTAACCATTCCCGCCACAAGTACGGAAGAAGCTGCACTCTCTATCCAGTACGCTAAGGGGACTCGTTCGTATACAACTCTCACCTTGCAAGGGACGAACACGCTGGCCGGGGGTGCCAATTGTCCAGGTATCCTTGTTAACGAAAATTCCTATCTTCAACTGTTCGGTGATGGTACGCTCAATGTGCAAGGAGGTGCCAACGCACCAGCTATGGGTGCTGATGCGCTAGTAAACGGATGTGGCGCACTGTCGTTTGAGCACACGGGAACCATCAATGCAACCAGCGGCTCTTATGCTCCTGCAATCGGCGACCCCACAAGTGATACGAGCACCATGACAGGATCAATGTACTTTCTTTCTGGCACCGTAAACTTAGTTTCTGGAGGAACCACCGACGTTGCCGCAAAGTCCGTTACCGCAAATGGCGGCAGTGTGGGGTTCTCGAAGAACCCACCGAAAACGTACTTCATGCGTGATCAATCGGGAATCGATTACGCTTGCGTGGCAGTTAAAATAGCGGGGCTACCCGGTGGCATTGATCTTACGCAGTCAAGTCTTAACCTATACGGAGACCCTTCCATGCGCCCCTTTGTTGCAGAAGTTCCCGACTCTGGCAGAGACGATGGTGACAGTGGCTCATGGTATTGCGTCAAAGGTATTTCCCCTACTACTGAAGGCACTCCGCTCAATATCTTCGCATCGGAAACTGGCACAAAGGAGGGCGGGGTGGTTTTGTTTACCACTGCGGGAGGTGCCGCTTACGAAGGAGTAATGCACGGGTCGGCAGCACAGGGTTACACCGTGCAGCTACAGGCTGTACAACCACCCGAAAGCAATCCTACGGTTGATATCGGGGTCCATCCCCTCACTCTCAATGCCGGCTCGGCACAGTATCCCCAATATAGTATTGACGGAGGCGCTAACTGGCGTTCCTACAGTGGCGCGATAACGGCGACTGGCGCATACGCTGGCTATGAGCCGGGTGCGCGCATCAGGGCAATTGATGGCACACACACCCTCCGTCTTTCCAACTGTACCATTGGGACTGGCATTGATTTGGACGGTTCGTCTCGGGTGACCATGACGCTTATCGGCAATAATGCTGTAACCACATTTTCACAAACTACCGCAATCCGTGTAGCACAAAAAGCGCAGCTATCAATCAATGGCAAGGGGTCGCTTTCAGCAATAGGGAAGCTGTCGGGAGCAGGAATAGGCAGTAATAAATCTGAGATGGGTGGTTCCATAACCATCAATGGCGGGAAGATTTCGGCGCAAGGAGGCGAGTCAGGTGCTGCGGGTATCGGTTCGGGATTCGAGGGCAGCGCAGGAGATATCGCCATCACAGGAGGAACGGTTATTGCGACAGGCGGTAGGTCTGCCGCTGGCATCGGTGCTGGCAGTTATGGAAAAATTACCACCATTACCCTGACAGGTGGAACCATACAGGCGCAAGGGGGAGAACTTGCTCCCGGCATTGGCATGACGCATAGAGCTGAACCTGCAGGCTTTCTTACTATTACGGGCGGCACCATCCAGGCCCTCGGTGGGGAAGGATCCGCCGGCATTGCTGGCGGCATAAAAACAACGATTACGGGCGGCAGCATCAACGGCATGAAGCAGAAACCACCCAAATCAAAAGCTCGAGCGACGGTCCTCCCTGATCGAGTAGCCCTTATCGCCGATGGTGGCACCGAAAAAGTAGCTACGGGAAGCACTATACGCGGTGGTATCGAAAATCCCGTCAACCAGGCGGGCGAAGCGCTCTATCCCGTCCTTTTGTCTTCGCTACCCAAAGATACCTCGTTGGGTGATTTCCATCTTCGCCTGCTTGATCTTGGCTTCGACGAAAAACCAGGCGGATACGAAGGGTATGGCGTTTTTGATGTCGCCACCGATTCAGGCGGATCGCTCTATTTTTTCCTGAGTGAAAAACAGGCAAGCGACAAGCTGGTTACTGCTTCGTGGGAGGGGCGTCAATACTTTGGCTATATTGGGGGAAGTGCACAAACAGGATATGAGGTAGAGCTTACACCTACCGAAGCGGCGCTTTACTACGAGGGGCATACGTTTGAGGGCGGCTGGGGTTACGAAGATCAAGATATCCCTTGGAGCTTCGACGGGCAAGTGTGCGGCAACCCCACTGGCAATGCTCTAACCGCTCTACGCCTTGAAACCTCGATAGCCGATTTGACCATAACGTATGCTGTCAACAACGGCAACGGGTGGAGTAGCCCTGTAAAAAATGGTGATATAGCAGGGGAAATGTCCGCGCCTTTACAAGGGATGCGGGCAAGTTTATCGGGGGCGCAAGCGAAACATTACACGCTGTGGTATCGCACCTTTATTGACGATGTGGGGTGGATGGCCTGGGCATGCGACGGTGCAGCTTCTGGCTCCACTGGGCACGGCTATGCCATAAGAGGCTACCAAGCAACTATTCTTCCTGTGGGCACACTGCCTCCCGCAGAACCGCCCAGCGCCACCAAGTATGCCTACCTGGTCAAGGGTGGCGTAAATGAAGAAGGGGTTGGTGGGGTGCCGGGGTCAAGTAAGTCGCTCGCATCTACCGGAGACACTCTTCCTTCGCCTGCACTTTTGGTTGCAGGGGTGGGTATGTGTGTTCTTGTGTGCACGCGGATCCTTTTTTGGCGCAGAAGAAGCATCTCCCATTCCTAAAATCTGTGGCAGAAACCTCCTCTAGCTGAGGTGTGTTGGAATATTTAGCTTTCGGGTGACTATTTTCTGTCGCAGGCAATCGTGTAGATAACGGAAGTGAATCTCATTTCACTTCCGTTATCTAGCGTAAGGTGACGCATAAATCGTCCGTACCCACATACCTGTCAAGAATGGCAAGCGCGGCGGAGCGCTGAGCTTGCAGTGTGTCGCTATTGATGCGGTAATAGTGCTTATGACCTAGTTGCTTTTTTACTACGAGATTCTTATCTGTGAGAAGCTTGATTCTTTTATACAGGGTTGGTTTCGAAGTAGTGAAGATTGCTTGCAATTCTGTGACGGTAATTCCCTCTTCTGAAAACAAGGTAGCCTGAATGAGGATGTGCATAAGTTCTTGGAGGTGGGTATCTGATTTTGCTACCTCACTATAAGGAATAGCTTCGACAAGGTCATCCAAGGCCATCTTGCGCTCAATGAGAGAATTCTTCATGCTCGTAATGGCTTCCACTATGATTTCTGAAAACATGACAATGAAGGGTGTTAAATCCCCTTTATTTAAGGAATGTTCACAGAGAGTAAACCCAGTATAATATTTTTCCCTATTCTCTTTGATGGTATACGATAGCCGATACCCGATAATCGGCTCGAAATCATGAGCAAGAAGATAGCTGCTGATAAATCTATTTATTCTTCCGTTTCCGTCATAAAAAGGATGAATGAACCCGAACAAAAAATGGAAGAGAGAGACCCGGACAATAAGATCAAGCGAGTTGTTATTGAGGACATCAAGGGCGTGTTGCATGTAGTCGATAATCTTTTTTTCGGGTTCAACGCCATTATGGATAACTCTTCCCGCCGGATCGTATATCGACACCGATTCCTTCCGAAAAATAGATCCATCGGGGTAGTTGTTTTTATTGGAGGCGATAACCTCATCAAGAACGAGGTCTTCGTAAAGCTTTCGGATGTGATGATTGTTTTCGAGAGCAAGAGGCTCGTTGCTCTGAAGTAGCAAGTATTTGGATACAATTCCGTAAAATCTGCCTTTACGATCATTGTTTTGCAAATGCTCCAGTACTTCTTCTATTTCACGGCGGCTTGAATTAACCCCTTCTATCTCGTTGGTTAAAACAACTTCATCAATAAGACAATGAGTCGTGTAATGGTCAAGGGCTTTTCCAGGAAGACGCGTTGTGAGGGTAAAGATATCTTTGTCTAAGCGCCGTGCGTCAATTATGTTGGTGTAAATTTCTGGACACATAATGAAGAAAGCCGGATAGCCCGCAATAGTAAAATTGAGATGCACGGTGCTTTCGGAATTGAACCTCTCATTGTAGAGAGCGGCTTCATCCACCGTTGGATCATGGAAGGCTTTTCTGAGAGTTTTATAGCTCATTTTGATAAAATCCTTTATCCAAAAATTAAAAAACCTAGTTTAGAGTAAAAATAGTGACTTTATTTTACTCTAAAGTTTGATTAAATGGTTTGGAATAAAAATTTACCCCCTCATTTGTTTCTTTTGCAAGGCTTGGCCGCC
>JAVWLC010000201.1:0-4946 GCA_036638175.1 Raoultibacter sp.
CCCAAAACGTGCCCGTCATAGAAACAAGGGCCTGGCGCGCCGGATTGCGCGTAGTCGCCGCAGAAGCAACAATGGGAGCAGAACCCAGGCCGGACTCGTTGGAGAACAAACCGCGAGCAGCACCAAACTGCAAAGCAAGCATCATACCCGAACCAACAGCTCCACCAAAAGCAGCTTTCGGCGTAAAGGCACATTCACAGATGAGGCAAATAGCCGGCCACACAAACTGCCAGTTCATGCCAATAATCACAATACAGCCCAGCGCATACGCTATAGCCATAAACGGAACAAGCTTCTCGCAAACCCTCGAGATGGACTTCACGCCACCGAAGATAACAACAGACACCATAATCACAATAACAAGACCGACGCCCCACGCAGGAACACCAGGGATGTTTGTGGTGATGATTCCCGTCATAGCGCTCGACTGCACAGCAGAACCAATGCCAAACGATGCCACAGCAGCAAACAGCGCAAACGCACCCGCGCCGAACAAGCCCCACCAGGGTGTTTTGCCATTTTTCTCAAACGCACGACGCCATGCATACATCGCACCGCCAAGCATTTCGCCCTTGTGGTCTTTAACGCGATACTTGACCGAAGCGTATGTCTCTGAATACTTCGTTGCGATGCCGAAGACACCAGTCAGCCACATCCACAGCACGGCACCTGGTCCGCCTGCAAGAATAGCGGTAGCAACACCAACGATGTTGCCTGTTCCAATTGTTGCCGAAAGCGCCGTTGTCAGAGCACCGAACTGGCTGATATCGCCTTCTGCATCAGGGTCTTTTGTAATCGAAAGCTTAATTGCTTTCGGAATTTTACGCTGAATAAACCCCGTGCGAATTGTTAGGTATAGGTGCGATCCCAACAACAGGATGATCATGGGAGGACCCCAGACAAACGCGTCGATATCGCCAATAAGCTGGACGATGTCCATACAAACCCCTTCTCCTCGATTGCATTCTTCCCACAGAAGCCGCGAAGAGAGCCGACGCCGAAACCGATTGCCGACATGCGTCCGAGCATTGCATTCAGGAATGCCGTTTCGGCATAAGCACTTTTGCGCGCTAGAGTAATCCAGCTATTATAGTCAGTCTGAATCCAGCAGGTCGCGAGCAATCAAGCAAAAGCTACCTAATCATAGGGGGAACGGCACGATATACAGGGTGAAAGCGCGACCGACCTATGATTTCGCTTTCTCTGGCGGGAAATATGAGTAGAACGAATCTTCGCGAAGCACGGTGCCATCAGCTGATTTGACGGTACGGTAGTTGATGATCGACTTTCCGCCCGTATCGGTGGTGGTCCACGCACTGTTTGTGCTCTCTACGCTTCGATGTTCGTTTGTGCCCCAGATGCTAATTTCCATATCGGTGCCATCATACGTTGCAGTCACAAGAATGTAATTCTTGGTATCGTTCGCAAAGACGAGCGTTGGATATTCCCACGAAACAGCGGCATCGCGACCAAGCGGGTAATTCGGCTGATAGATGCTATGGTTTGAACGCTCAAGAATGGGAAGACCCGCCTCATAGGCAGCGTTATACACACCCGTTGCAACGTTGCAGATACCACCACCAGCAGACTGAACAATTTCGTTGTCCACAATGACGC
Organism: Raoultibacter sp.; assembly: GCA_036638175.1. GTDB lineage: Bacteria > Actinomycetota > Coriobacteriia > Coriobacteriales > Eggerthellaceae > Raoultibacter. Next base: position 1,618 of record JAVWLC010000201.1, read on the forward strand.
TTGCTTTTTCGTAGCCCGTTGTTTCATCACACAAGCCGACGACTTCGTTCCAATTCCAATTCGCACCCGGCGCGATCAGCGATCCGCTCAGCTTATTAAGGCATCGTTCGATATTGTACTCACGACTCGATCCCCCACCCGATCCATACCCGAGCTTAAAGGAGGTAATGAGCTCAGTGACGCCCATCTTCTTTGCGGCTTCGGCAGTTATCTCAGGTGAAACCTCAGCGGCAACCAGGGTGATAGTGCGCCCTGAAGACGACGTGCCATAGAGCACCTCATTGAGCGTATGAATGCCTGTCTTAATATCGGGGCCCGTACCCACCGTTCCGCCAACAATAACAGGAGTGCCGCTGCTCACATCAAACTTAGCGTTTTCGGCACTTCCGTACCCCGCTTCACCCATGAGCTGTTGCAAACCGTTGTAAGCAAGTGTCGAATCAATAAAGGCAACCAGCTTAGCCGCATCTCCCGTGCCTTGAACCTCGGTCTTTGTCCATTCGCCAAGCTTCGGCGCCCATACTGACCAGGATCCTTGGCTGTAGACAAAAGTAACTGGATCGGCAATGGCTGTATTAACTTTATCGGCAACCGCTTGCGCTTCTGCTTCATCGATATCGGGCGCAATATCGGTCATGGGAACATCAAATGATGCGCTCGAAACTCCCACCAACACATCGGTTGCCTTCGCAGCAAACGCCTGCGCGTCGACAGCCTCGCCCGTACGACCAACGGCCGCCGTCGCATGCCCATCAGCATCGATAGCAATATTTCCATTTACCATAGCAACGCCGATAGCTTCATCGATAGTTGATAGCGAGGTTGCTAAAACTTCAGTATCGTAGTTGAGTGAAACAGGAAGATCGACTTGCCCAAAAAGGCTTGCGAAACGCTCACCAACACCTGGGAAGAAATCTCCCAAGCCAGTCACCTCGCCGATAGCCAAAGCTTCATCAACAAGCTTTGCTGCATCGACGCTTGCACCAAGATCAGCAGCCGAGAACGACCAAGCAAGCGAAGACTCACCTGAGGCTGGCGCAGCACCTTCCCCAGCGGCAACACTTTCGTCAGCCGTCGCATCATCGCTCGTAGCCGCAGCATCATCAACGGTGCTCTCCTCAAGGCGCTTAAGCACTTCCGCACCCGGAGTCACCCGAACGCCCGCCGAAGCCAACCGTGAATCGAGTGCTGTCTGGAGGGTGTCGACCGCTTGCGTGCGCTCCATGCCACCGATCTCAACGCCGCCAACCTTCACGCCGTAGTGCACCTTACCTGCATTAAGGCCAATTTCTGCAGCAACCAGAGCCGCCAGCACCACAAGGATAACCGCAAAAACTATCGCTACGATTTTGCCGGTCGAGCGCTTTGAGGGCCCAAAATTCATCTGCCTGCCGTTGTGGAAGGTAGTTCCAACAGGACGCACGCCACCCACAGGACTCGGCTGAGTCCGGGGGGAACGCGAATGTTTGCCACCCGATGAAACGGCGGGCATACGCGAAGTGTTCTGTTTACGAGGATCGGTGTCAGATGTCATAGCTATCTGCTCCTGGTGCGATTTAGGTACGTTTTGGCAATCATACCGCATAGCACAGCGCTTCTATCGAGATTCCACATGCTGCGCGCCGAATACCCCACAAGCACTACGAAGCCATCACGGTTCGTGCATATTTGCAGCAAAACATGGACAGGATAGCAAGATTACGGGGTGAAACATGAGCGCAATACTGCGAGAATAAAGCAAAGAGTACGGACATCGTGCGGAAGGATCGTCGACCTATGATCACCGACCTCAAGATAAACGAAGCGAGAAAAGCCCGCTATTACGAACAGGGATACTGGACTCACCAAACAATCGGCGATGTCTGGGATCAGCGCATCAGCCTGTCATCAGCAGATACCTATGTTCAAGACGATCGAGGCTCTACGTTTACCTACAGCGAAGTCGATGACCAAGCAGGACGACTCGCCGCCTGGCTTGTTGCTCAAGGAATTGTTCCTGGAGATGTTGTTACCTTTCAAATGCCTACCTGGGCAGAATTTGCTATCGTTTACGTCGCCTGCCTCAAAGCAGGTGCCGTCATGCACCCCCTCCCGATTGACTTCACTACGGCCGATCTTATCTACGGCATGAATCTCGTAGGTTCAAAAGCCTTTTTGTGCCCAACCGTTTTTGAGGGACGCGATCTCGAAGCCCAAGCAATGACGGCAGCTAACAAAATCCCGAGCCTTGTTGGCCTTGCGTTTATCGACAGACAAGGGCCAAGTCCTGCAGGAAACCCAACGCTCAGCAGTATTACCGCTTCATTCGAGCCTATCACCACAAAACCCGCAGTAACTTCCGATGATGCCGTCTGCATCCTGGCCACCTCAGGATCAACGGGCAAGCCAAAAGCCGCGCTTTTCACCCACAACACTATTCTGTTTTCCGAACGATCATTTGTAAAGGGCGTCAATCGCACCCAAAGCGATGTGATGTTTATGCCCTCCCCCTTAAATCACGCAACGGGATTTTTCCATGGGCTTATCTCGCCGATGATCCTCGGTGGGCGCACCGTTTTGCAGCAAAAATTTGATGCAGAAGCCGCCGTCGATCTGGTTAATGACGAAGGCTGCACCTGGTCAATGGGTGCAACCCCTTTCATCTTCGACATCCTCAACGAGCTTGAGCGCACGGACAAAAAGCTTTCGACCTTGCAGGTTTTCCTCTGCGGAGGTGCTCCTGTACCTGGCCATATGGTCCAGTGGGCGCATAAGCACGGTGTTGCCCTTGCAGAGATATACGGCTCAACCGAAAGCTGTCCTCACATTTTTGTGCCGCCACATCTCTGTTTTGCATGGGACGGGGCTTGGTCGGGCATTCCCTTTGAAGGCATCGAAGTGCGCGTAGTGGATGAGCAGCGAAACGAAGTGCCCTGCGGCGTACAGGGCGAAGAGGCGTCACGCGGGCCCCACCAATTTGTGGGCTACCTCAATGACCCCAAGCGCACAGCAGCCGCTCTCGATGATGATGGCTGGTTCTACAGCGGAGATCTCTGCTATCGCGACGACGAGGGACGCATCCGTATCAACGGTCGAAAAAAGGAAATCATTATCCGCGGTGGCGAAAACATCAGCGCCATTGAAGTCGATGAACATATCGCAGGCTGCCCTGGCATCGGGGACCACGCCTCTATCGGCATGCCCGATGAGCGGCTCGGTGAGAGAGTGTGCACCTTTGCCGTACCCACAGGCGATACTCAGCCGACCCTCGAAGAAGTGTCCGCATACCTTGCAGCCAAGGGTGTTCGGGGACGACTTCACCCAGAGCGCATCGAATATATCGACGCAAT
>JAVWLC010000202.1:0-4926 GCA_036638175.1 Raoultibacter sp.
TTATCAGCACATTTGGGAGGGGCAGCCAGTAGCGGATAGCGACCTTGCTATCATCAAACCTTCATGGATTGCTGCAGCAGTGGATGCCCATATCAAACTCAAATTCACTGCTTCTGGTGCCAAGAGAATCGGCTTTGACGTTGCAGATGAAGGGGAAGATAGCAACGCCATCACAATGGCACACGGATCAGTGGTGAAGGATGTACAGGAGTGGAGCCGCGGCGATGTAATCGAGTCTGCCAACCGGGTAAACCAGTATGCAGACAGCATCAGTGCTGACAAGGTTATTTATGACTCAATCGGCGTTGGTGCCGGTGTTAAGGCGCAACTCAATCGCATTGCCAGAAGTCAGGTGGAGGGATTCAATGCCGCCGCCGCTGTATTTGAGCCTGATAGCGAATACATGCCAGGTAAAACAAACAAAGACATGTTCTCCAACCTAAAGGCACAAGCTTGGTGGATGGTGAGACAGCGCTTCTACAATACATGGAGAGCGATAGAGCATGGTGAATCCTTCCCTGATGACAAACTAATAAGCCTTTCATCCGATATCAAAAACCTCGAATACCTCAAGGCAGAACTTTCGCGTCCACGTGTTGATTACGACAATAACGGCAGAGTGAAAGTTGAAAGCAAAAAGGACATGAAAAAGCGCGGCATCCCGTCGCCTAACATGGCCGACTCCTTGATCATGGCCTTTGCGCCAACTTCTAATGCTCTGGCAAGGCTCAAAGCTCTTGCCGGTTAAGGTGAGGCAATGGCTAAACGTAGCAACAGACAGCAAAAGAAACTCGATAAACAACAATCACGCATGGACAGTTATCAAAATGTGTTCATGAATATTGGTACTGGCGGTGACAGATCGGCATACAGCCGGATCCGTTTTGCACATCTGCTAACTAGAACGACATTAGACAATATCTATCTCGGTGATGGGCTGGGTCGTCGCATTGTCGATTTGGTCGCTGATGAGATGTTTCGTGCCGGATTTACCATTGAAGGTGCCAACAACGAACCGGAGATCATGTCTCGGTGGGATGAGTTAAATCTTACACAGCATTTCACTGATGCAGTGGCATGGGCTCGTCTCTATGGCGGATCGCTGATGTTGTTCGGCGTGAATGATGGTGGTGAGCTAACGTCAGAGATTGGCGAGGGCAGCCTAGAGTTCGTTCGGGTGTATGACCGCTATCAGGTTCAGCCTTTCCTGCGCGACCTAAATCCGGAAAGCCTGACTTACGGGGAAATCATCCAGTACCAGATTAACCCTATCTCCGGCACACCGTACTACGTTCACGCCAGCCGGTGCCACATCTTCGACGGTGAGCGGTTGCCAAACCAGATACGTCACCAGAACCAAGGATGGGGCGCATCCTGCTTACAGGGTATCTACGATGCACTGACCGATTACGGTATGAGCCATAACCATGCAACAAGTCTGCTAGAAAGAAAGCAGCAAGGCGTATGGTCTGCTGATGATTTGGCTGATCTGTGTAAAGACGGTGAAGGCAGGGACGCTGTTCAGGCACGTCTTAACATGGTGGACATGATCCGCAGTAACGGGAATACCATCGGCGTTGATGCTAAGACTGAGAAGTATGAGCTATTGAATGGCGACTTATCTGGTGTAGTTGATGTTCAGGATCGAAAGCAACTCCGTATCTCTGCATTAACTGGTATTGATGAGCAAATACTTTTTACCAAGACACCAACAGGGCAAGGCGCTGACAAAACCACCGTGCCTGAGTCATGGAAGCAATTAGTTGGCCGCAAGCAAAAAGATGAAGCGCGACCAGCTATTGAGAAAGCAGTTACCTTCCTCACGACAGATAAAACGTGGACTATCAAGTTCAACCCTCTGTCTGTGCCGACCGACAAGGAGCGAGCAGAAACAGCCAATCAATGGTCACAGGCTGACGAGCGTTACGCTCAACTTGGCTGGGTTAGTAATGATGAAGGTATTGCCACCCTCAAAAAACGCGGTGGGTACGTCTATCCGGAGATGAATGATGGCTAGAGTATGGCTTCATCCTTACGGTATAGAGCGTGACTACACAAACGCTTTGGTAAAGGCTACACGGCAATTCAACAAAGAAATCGACTCATCATATGGTGACATCCGTTTTGATGGGTGGCAGGACGATATGGCGGCTATTTTGGCTTATCTGCGCAATGCAGGTAACCGGATATTCCAACCAGTCATTGAAAGGCTTCCATCCTTCTTCTCACTAACCAGCCAGTTCAACGATAAGCAATGGCGTTTAATCGTAAAGGTTGGCACTGGGGTAGAGCTACCCACATCACAAGCCATTATCGCAGGTCAAACAACCGTACCCACTTCATCTGGGGTACTCGGTGTGGACGCCTATAGAGCAGAGCCTTGGCTGCGCCAAATGCAAGAGCTATGGGTATCGGAAAACACGCGCCTGATTAAATCTATTCCTACTGATGAGCTATCAGACATGGAAGGCATCATTCAACGTGGCGTGATGAACGGCTCCAGTTCTGACACCATAAAAAAGCAGATTCAGGAGCGATACGGCGTCACTGAAAGGCGAGCAAAGCTTATTGCGGTTGATCAGATAGGTAAGGCCAACTCTGCACTAACAAAGCAGAGACAGGCTGACGCTGGAATAGATGGTTATATCTGGCGCGGCGTTCTCGATAACCGTGAGAGGCAAATTCATGTTGATCGGGAAGGTAAGCACTTTAAGTGGTCAAGCCCACCATCCGATGGACACCCCGGGCAGCCAATCCGCTGCCGCTGTTATGCCGAACCTGATTGGTCGGGCTCGGTTTTCGATATCGGCGAATAACCAAAATTGGCAAATCTTCCATGTAGCTTGCTTGCGGCCTCATCATAGGCAGCCTTTGCCAGATCAATAGAGTCGTAGTATCCAAGACAGATACGCTTTCCATTGACCTGAATCCTTGCTCGCCACATACCTGAACCCTTGCAGAATGAAACGCCCTTTAACTTGCTTGAGCTGTTTTTCTGATTGACCCGGTTTTTGTTGTTCTCGGACTGCATGGAATCTCTAAGGTTGGCGGATCTATTGTCGTCACGAACCCCGTTTATATGATCAACTTGCCCTCTTGGCATCGCGCCAGAGATAAAAATCCAAGCCAGTCGATGCGCATAGTGTTTTTTTCCACAAACATCAATTTGCAGGTATCCATCTTTGGTACTGCTCCCCGGAGCTGGCTTCATCAGTCCCGACTTAAGCTTTCTTGTAAAAAGACCAGTAATTGGGTCGTAAGCGATGCGCTCGGTTATGGCCTGTATATCAATCATATATCCTCCGTATTCTTAGGCCATTATAGCACATCTAAGCGGATTTAATTTGGGAAAAACTCAATGATCAGATACGACACAGCCACCATTAAGGCGGTGTTTGACGATGATGGATTTCTTCGTGACGAGCCGGTGGTGGCAAGAATTGGGATTCAAGAATATGTAAATCACGACGGGACAATCAGAAGGGAATTAAGGCGTGAAGAAGACGTTTTTGATTCTGTCTCGTTGAAAAGCTTCGCCGGAAAGCCCCTTACAGTTGGTCATCCAGGAAGGGTTAATTCAGAGAATGCGATGAAGCACACGGTTGGTAGCGTGCTCGGCGAAGGGCGCAGGGATGGTGAGTACGTAAGAGTACCAGTAGTTATCTACGACAAGTCAGCAATAGATGCTGCAAAGCTTGGAAAGGCTGTTGAGTTGTCGGTCGGATACCAAGTCGAGGTGGAGGATGAGTCTGGGACTTGGAATGGGAAAAAATATGATGCCATTCAGAAATCAATAAAAGTTAACCACGTAGCGCTAGTTCGAAGGGCTAGGGCAGGTAGCGTGGCTAGATTAAATCTTGACGGTGATGAAACCATTATCACTGAAGATGAAACCAAAACCAAAGAAGGCAACACAATGCAGAAATTGCGACTCGACAACGGGCTTGAGTACGATGCTTCACCTGAAGTCGTCGTGGCGTTCAACGCCCTTAAACAGGATGCCGCTGACAAGCAGACAAAGCTTGATGAGGCTAATACCACAATCTCAACCATCACTGCAGAGCGTGACACCCTCAAGGCTGATGCAGCTGAGTTTGAAACGAAACTGAAGCAGGCTCGAGAAGATGCGGCTGTAACTATTAAAGCTCGCACCGAACTGGAAGCTAAAGCAGAGAAGCACGGTATCAAGTGCGATGGGCTGGATGACATTTCCGTCAAGAAGGCGGTTGTAGCCAAGCTGAAGCCAACTATCAAGCTCGACGGCAAAGACGACACCTACATCAATGTCGCTTTCGACATGGCGATTGAGTCAGCACCTATGGAGCAGCAGCGCAAAATCGTCAATCAGGACAAAGCCCAAACCCGCGATGACTCCGCTGAACCAAAAGGCTCTGCCGCTGCTCGCCAAAAATACCTCGACCGCCTGCACGGCAAAAAGGAGACAGCATAATGCCTGTTCAGACTTCCTACGATAACGACATGCAGATCGCAATGCCTGGCATGCGTTCAGATTCATCTCTTCAAAATACTGATGGCTGCTCTGCTGCGCAGGGCAAAATCTATCCTGGTTATTTTACCTCGCTGGTTTCCGTCGCAAATGATAAGCGCGTCGTAAAGCAAGTATCTGAGGCCGCAGACGGTGCAAGCCTGCATGGTCTGTGCCGATTCAGTCATTATGGCTGTGTAAAAGGTTATTACGATGATGGTGATCCAGTAAACAACATCACTTTTGGGCGAGGTTGGGCGGTAACACCAGACGCGACCGCTCCAGCAAAAGGTACGCTAGTCCAGGTGATTACTTCAGGTGCAAATGCAGCGAAAGGTACTGCAACCGCAAGCAGCACTACGACTGCTGCGCGTGGCTGGGTATTCACTGGACGCTACACCAAATTCAAAGATAACACTGGCGCAACCGTGAACCTTGCA
>JAVWLC010000203.1:0-4873 GCA_036638175.1 Raoultibacter sp.
CTGCGCTGTTGCACGATACGGTTGAAGACTCCGATGTTTCGCTTGCTGAAGTAGAAACGCAGTTCAACGCACAGGTTGCACAGCTTGTCGATGGTGTAACAAAGATTACGCGCATCGAAGTTGAGAGCCTTTCCGATGAGCAAGCCCAGACCATTCGCAAGATGTTTGTTGCTATGAGTAAAGACATTCGCGTGGTGGTCATCAAGCTTGCCGACCGCTTGCACAATATGCGCACGCTTTCGGCGCTACGTGAGGATCGCCGCATCTTTAAGGCGCGCGAAACCCTTGAGATTTATGCGCCCATTGCGCACCGTCTTGGTATCAGTTCAATCAAATGGGAACTTGAGGACCTCTCGTTTTACTACCTTGAGCCCAATAAGTTCAAGCAGGTTTCGCGCATGGTTACTGAAAGCCGTGAAGAGCGCGAGAACTATCTCGAGCAGATTATCGATATCCTCCATGGCGAGCTTGACAAGGTGAACGTGCAGTCCCAAATCATGGGTCGCCCGAAGCACCTTTATTCGATCTATCAAAAAATGACGAGCAAGGGCAAGGGTTTCTCGGAGATCTATGACCTCATTGCTGTGCGGATTATTGTTAAGTCGGTCAAAGATTGCTATTCGGCTCTTGGCGCTGTTCACACGCTTTGGCATCCGATGCCGGGGCGCTTTAAAGATTACATTGCTATGCCGAAGTTCAACATGTATCAAAGCCTGCATACCACGGTCATAGGCCCTGCTGGTAGACCGCTTGAGGTGCAGATTCGCACCGAGGATATGCATCGTACAAGCGAATACGGCGTTGCTGCTCACTGGCGTTATAAAGAGAAGGGCTCCGCAAAGGACGAAGCAGAGCTTGATTCTCAGCTTGCGTGGCTTCGTCAGATGGTCGATTGGCAGGATGAGACGAAAGACTCACGCGAATTCCTGAAATCGCTCAAGGTTGACCTTGCTCCCAACGAGGTGTTTGTGTTCACGCCGAAAGGCGAGGTCATGAGCCTGCGAGCAGGTTCAACACCCGTTGACTTTGCGTACGCGATCCACACCGAGGTGGGCAACCACTGCGTTGGTGCCAAGGTAAACGGCTCCATTGTTCCGCTGACCTATGAACTGCAACTTGGTGATCGCGTGGAAGTCCTCACGCAAAAAAGTGCGAGCCCTTCGCGCGATTGGCTCAACGTGGTAAAAACTGCTTCTGCGCGCAGCAAGATTCGCTCGTACTTCTCGAAGGTAAGTCGCTCAGACGATCTTCAGATGGGTCGCGATAGGCTTACGCGTGAGATGCGCAAGCATGGTCTTGGTATCTCAAGTGCACAAAGCATGCGCGCTATTAGAACGGTATCTGAGCACCTTGGCTACAACGATCCAGATGATATGTTGGTCCAGATCGGCACAAATAAAGAAAGTGCCACCCATGTTGCCAACCGTCTGCTCAAGATCTTGGTTGATCGCGCCGAGAAAGATTCGGAGACACCTGGATTTGGTTCATCAGATATGTCGACGGGCAAGCTGCCTCCTATGCTTACGAGCGTCAAGCGCCCGAAGAAACATGAAACGCACGCCTCGAATGGCATTGTGGTGAAAGGCATCGATGAAGTACTCGTTCGCCTTTCCCGTTGTTGCAATCCCGTGCCGGGTGATGAGATTCTCGGTTTTGTGACACGCGGGCGTGGTGTTTCGGTCCACCGAGCTGATTGCCCGAACGCGGTCGATCTCATGCTGCATCCCGAACGTATCATTGAAGTGTCATGGGAAAATGCACCGAGCCAGGGTTCATCTTATAAGGTCGAAGTCTTTATCGAGGCGCTTGATCGCATGAATTTGTTACGCGATGTGACGGTATTGCTTGCTGACATGGGAGCCAACGTACTTTCATGCGCTTCGTCTTCGCATCGCGATGGTATGGTTGAGATGCGCTTTTTGTTCCAAGTGTCAGACATCGTGTACATCGACAAAATTATCAACAAACTGCGTAGTATCGAAGGCGTGTTTGATGCACGTCGTATGTTACCTGGTGAAACTGCCCGCAAGAAGGGCAAGTAGGATCCGTGTCGGGAAACCTAGACGGACCAAACGAATGAACAAGGCTGAAAGGAAGCCCTATGTATAGTGTTAACAAAGGATGCGTATCAATTGAATTTCTCGTACTCGGGATGCTTGCCAACAACGTATATATCATCAGTGATGGTAAGGGTACTTTTGTAGTCGATCCGAGCTGTAATCCTGAGCAAATTATCAAAGCACTCGGAAAGCGGAAGCTCGATGCCATCATTCTCACGCACCGTCACTCCGATCATGTGGGTGCTGCAAATGCTTTGCGCGAAGCAACGGGTGCAACCGTGATTGCTTCGGCAATCGATGCTCCATGGATTGAGGGAAAGAGCTCGACCCCGCGTGATGATTCAAAAACTCCGCCTTGTCCCGTTGATACTAAAGTAGCTGATGGCGATATCGTTAAGATTGGTGATATGGCATGGAAAGTAATCATGACGCCTGGTCACACCCCTGGCAGCATGTGCTTATTCATCGATCCGCAATTTGGAGATCATCCCGAAAAAGATGCAGTACTCATCTCGGGCGATACCTTGTTCTGCGCTTCGATTGGACGTACTGATTTCGAAGGTGGAAGCATGGCTCAGATGCGAAAGTCTTTGAAGCGTCTTGCTGTGTTACCTGACGAGACCATCGTGCTACCTGGACATAACGATCTCACGAAAATCGGGGCTGAGCGTAGGCGCGTGTTTGCGCAATTCGCATAAGAGAAGTGGGTCCGGATAAGACCTTCTTTGGCGGCGCTTTACAAAGATTTTACAAAAAGTGGGCATATCACGTGAAAAACCAGCGTAAACCCCCTATCGAAGCGTAAAATTTACGTTAAACTAGACAGGCTTCGCCATGTTCGCCGTGGCTTTTTTAACGTCGTCGGAAGGTCATTCGTGGTCATTGAATGGAGTACGTTCCTCACTGAGCTGATGTCCAATCCCGCACTTGTTGCGGTTACGCTTTTAAATATTGGCGTCATCGTCGTTAATGGTGCAACTGATGCCCCAAACGCTATTGCAACGGTAGTTGGAACGCGTTGCATGTCGGCAAAAGCTTCTATTATTATGGCCGCAATCTGCAACTTTCTTGGGTTGCTGGTTATCACAATGGTTTCTTCTGCGGTTGCAAACACAATCTTTCATATGGTTGATTTTGGTGGCGATCACCAATCGGCGCTGGTTGCACTCATGGCTGCAATGGTGGCTATTATTGTGTGGGGTACTGTGGCCTGGTATTTTGGCATTCCCACCAGTCAAAGCCACTCGCTCATTGCGGGCTTGACGGGTGCTGCTATTGCACTGCAAGGCGGCTTGGCTGGTATCAATGGTGCAGAGTGGATGAAAGTTATCTATGGCATCTTCCTTTCGACTTTCATGGGATTTGGATTTGGTTGGTTGACCGCGAAAATCATTACGCGATGTTGCGCGGGGCTCGATAGACAGAAATCGGATCACTTTTTCCGTTGGGCGCAGATTGCGGCGGGTGCTGGTGTTGCGTTTATGCACGGCGCTCAAGACGGTCAGAAGTTCATGGGTGTTTTTGTTTTGGCTATTACGTTGGCCACAGGAATTGGTCAAGCCGATCAAATGCTTTTGCCTGTTTGGCTGATGGTATTCTGTGCGCTTAACATGGGTCTCGGCACGGCAATTGGTGGAAAAAAGATCATCAAGAGCGTCGGCATGGACATGGTAAAGATGGAAAAATACCAAGGCTTTGCAGCGAGCTTTTCTGGAACGATTTGTTTGGTCATTGCAACGTTTGCAGGCTTACCTGTTTCCACTACACACACGAAAACAACGGCCATCATGGGCGTAGGCGCTGCCAAGCGTAGAAGTGCGGTGAAGTGGGGCGTTGCTGTTGATATGGTAAAAACCTGGGTACTAACATTTCCCGGTTGCGGTTTGATGGGATTTGCATTTGCAAAATTATTCCTCATGATCATGTAAGGAGCAGGTAGATGAACAAGAAGGGCAAGAAGTTCGATTACTTTGACGCATTCGAGCGCCAGGCGGCACTTGCCGTCAAGGAGTCAGAGCTTCTCATAGAGATCATCAAGAATTTCACAACGGCAGAGGCAGTCAAAGAAATCATGCCGCGCGCTCAAGAGATTGAGCATGAGGGCGATGAGATTTGTCACGATATGTATACCGCCATTGCGACCGACTTTATCACGCCGATCGAGCGCGAAGACATCATTCAGCTGACGCAATACCTTGATGATATCGTTGACTATATCGAAGATGTTGTTCAGCGCTTCTATATGTACGACATTCACTTCATGCACGAAAATGCTACTGAGTTTGCTCGCCTTATCAACAAGAGTTGCAAAGCCCTTGAGCATGCGATGGTTGATTTCCGTGATTTCAAGAAATCGAAGACTTTCAGGCAGTCCATCATCGACGTGAACACGTACGAAGAAGAGGCTGATGAGTACTACATGAAAACCATTCGTGACCTGCACACAAAGGACCGCGACAACGCGCTTCGCGTGTTGGTATGGACGCAAGTATTTGCCTGCATGGAGAAGGTTACGGATGCCTGCGAGCATACGGCTGACACCATGCGTTCCATCATGCTGAAGAACTCATAACGGCAAGAACAAGCGGGCTTGCAGTAACAAACCTGCAGCGAAAATGAATAAAGCAAACGGCTCGGAGGTGCTCAATTCCGGGTCGTTTTTTATTGTCATAATGTGTATATTATATGAAGGTCGCAGGTAGATGGGTCGTTTTTAGTTACTGGTGCAGCAACGAGCCTATTTTTTCTTTCCTAGCAGGAACGATAAATGTTGCGTGATCGGTGTTTTCTCGAGCCGTCGCGCCATGAATATA
>JAVWLC010000204.1:0-226 GCA_036638175.1 Raoultibacter sp.
AGCTCAATCAGATCAAGATTACCGAGATGTGCATCAAGCTTACCAATATGAAAAACATGTTGTATGAAGCTGCTTGGAATGCTGACAACAATGATGGCAACTTTGATGCTGCAGCTGCTGCAATGTGCAAATACTACTGTGCTAATGCGTCCTTTGATGTTGTTGATGATGCCATGCAGATCATGGCGGGCGTTGCGGTTGCGGGCGAGCATCGCATTCAGCGTAT
>JAVWLC010000204.1:236-4855 GCA_036638175.1 Raoultibacter sp.
CGCGACCTGCGCGTAGACCGTGTCTCGGGCGGCACTGACGAGATGATGATTCTCGCCACCTCCAAGGGCGCTTCTATCAAGTATCGCCAGTAACATCCGGCAGCGATCTTTTTTGTATCGGTGAGGGGCGGCAACGGTGTCGCCCCTGGGTAAGAAGGGTAAGAATTATGGCAATTGCAACTGAAAAACCGTCGTTTGGCGTTCTTGATGATGTCAAGGTTGTATACGCTGCGGTCGAGCTTGCGGCTCCCAAGGCGTGCGATTTGATGGCCGACTGGGGTGCTGACGTTATTTGGCTTGAGAACACGGGTGCGGGTGACACCATTCGTGATACCGCTTACGTCAAAGATGCCGAGCGTCGCAACCAGCGCAGCGTTGCTTTGAACTATTTCTCCGAAGAGGGCAAAGCGATCCTGTTCGATCTTCTGCGTGATGCTGACATTTTCATCGAGGCTTCAAAGGGTGGCACGTATGCTCGCAAGGGTATCACTGATGAAGTGCTGTGGGAGATCAATCCTAAACTCGTAATCGTGCACCTTTCTGGATTTGGTCAAGAAGGCGATCCAGAGATGGTCAAGCGTGCGGCATATGACCTGACCGTTATGGCGTATTCGGGTTATATGAGCCAGAACGGAACGCCTGAGCAACCCATGAACCCTGGTCCTTACGCAGGCGACTATTTCAACACGCTCATGATTGTAAGCTCAACGCTCGCAGCCTTGCATAAGGCAAACCGCACGGGTGTTGGTGAGAGTATCGACCTTGCGATGTTTGAAACCTTGTTGTCGATCGGTCAGTACTATCTTGTCGATTATCTCAACGAGGGTATTGTTTGGCCTCGCCCGGGCGCACGCAACCAGAACCTGTGTGGCATCGGTGAGTACAAGTGCAGCGATGGCTTTTTGGGCGTATGTCTCTACGGCGTTGACCAGAACAAGTACTTCCTTGAGACCATCGGTCTCGGTCACCTTTGGGGTACCGAAGCTATCCCTGAGGATACGTCGGGCCTGTGGCTTTCGAATCCGCATGCTCAGGAAATCGAAGCGGCATTTGATGCTTATTGCCTTGAGCACAGCAAATATGACATCGAAAGCGACTTTGCTGCGCACCGTATTGCTGCCCAGGTTGTCATGGAATTCCCTGATCTTGTTGAGGCAGAGCACCTCAAACTACGCGGTGATTTCGTCGAGTGGGAGACCGCTGACGGTGAGACGTTCAAGGGCTTGGGCGTGTTCCCGAAATTCCAGCAAACTCCTGGTCAGATTTGGCGTCCCATGCCGCATCAAGGTGGAGATACCGCTGATGTGCTCAGCAAACTTGGCTACACCAAAGAGCAGCTTGCTGAACTTGAGGCTGCTGGCGTTATCAAGCAGGGCTAACAGGCGCACAGCGTCTAGGGGAGAGAACGGCGGAAGGTAAGAGATGACCGATATCGTGGGAAATGAGACGTTGCGAGACCTGTGGGCAGGCCTCGAAGCCTGTTGTGCAGATAAAACGTTTCTGATATTCCAAGGTCGCGATGGCGCGACGTGTGAATACACCTATCGTCAGTTTAGTGCCGAGATTAATAAAACCGCTAATCTCTTCATTGAGATGGGCATCCAGCACGGCGAAAAAGTCGCCGTGCAGATGCACACCTCTCCAGAATTTATGATGTGCCTCTTTGGCCTTGCGAGTATTGGTGCTGTTACTGTTCCTATGAACGAGCAATATTTGTGCGAAGAAGCAGAATATGTGATCGATAAATGTGGTATCACGTGTGCTGTCATTGAACCGGAATACGTTGAACTCTATAAAAGCATTGAGTCCGATGGATACCATCTTTGTAGAGGAATCGTGCTTGCTCGTGCCGACGAATGCTGTCCTGAATTTGGCAACTTTGCTGAACTCAAAGAAGCGCAGCCAGCAACGTTGCGAGAGGTTCGGCCTCTCTCGTCCGACGATGCAGCAGAGATAATTTTCACCAGTGGTACAACGTCGCGCCCAAAGGGCTGCGTGCTAACGCACTGCAATATGATTTTCTCGGGTTTGTATGGCGATTGGGAGGTGCAGCTCACGTCGGAAGATCGCATGCTCTCGACGATGCCTGCCTGCCATTCAAATTTTCAGCTTGCAGCGCTTACCCCCGTGCTTACTGCGGGCGCGACCCTCGTTGTTATTGAGAAGTACAGTGCAAGTAGGTTTTGGGCACAAGTGCGTGCCTATCGCGCCACGGTCATCCAATCGGTTGCCATGATGCTGCGCACGCTTATGCTGCAGCCCGTTGACCCCGATGAGCGCAACCATTGTCTACGTGAAGTTCTCTACTTTTTGTCGGTAACTGATGAAGAAAAAGAAGCGTTCGAAGAGCGTTTTGGTATTCGCATTATGAATACGTATGGATCGACTGAATCGCTCGTGTGGGTATTGACTGATCTTCCCACTGGTCCGCGCAAATGGCCGTCCGTGGGGCGGGTTGGCCTATCTTACGAAGCGAAAATAATTGATGAGGCGGGAAATGAGCTTTCGCCTGGTGAAATTGGTGAGATTTACATCAAAGGGGTGCCGGGGCGCACATTGATGAAGGAATACTACAACGATCCTGAAGAGACCGCGCGGACACTGAGTCCTGATGGTTGGATGCATACAGGCGACAAAGGCTACGTCGATGAAGCTGGGTGGTTCTACTTCGTGGATCGCAAGGCCAACATGATAAAACGAAGCGGCGAGAATATCTCGACGACCGAGCTTGAAAATGTCCTTACGGGTCATCCCGATATTGCCGAAGCTGCGGTTATCGGCGTGCCTGATCCCATTCGTGATCAGGCGGTTAAGGCGTTTGTTCTGCCCGTGAGGGGAAGAGCGATCTCGGTTGACGAGGTATTCACCTACTGCGAAGAGCATATGGCGGCATTTAAGGTCCCGTCGTTTATAGAAGTGGTTGATTCGTTTCCTCGCACATGCAGTATGAAGATCGAAAAGAAGCTTCTGTACGAAATGTAGCGAAAGATCGTGCGTCTTTGGGTGTGCTTTGAGCTCAAAGTAAAACGTATATGAGACATGAGCCTTAAGGGGTTCTGGAAGGAATATCACATGGCGATCAGCACAGAGATAGTTGGCAAAGAGTTTGGCCCGTTTGTTCGTTCCTATACCTTCAAAGATCTTGAGATTTGCGCGCTTGGATGCAATGCAGCGTTTGATGGCAAGACCGATCTTGAATATGTAAACGAACATGATGCAGCAAATCCCTCCCTGAAAGTCCTTCCTATTTTCGGTGTTCCCTTGACAGTTAATGAGGAAATGACCAGAACGCTTGATTACGGGTACGACTACGAGGGCTCCCTTCATTATGGTTTTGAGATTAGGCTTCATGCGCCCTTCAAGATGGAAGATCGCATTGAGACGTTTGTAACCCAAGACGCTCTGTATGATCGTGGGAGTGGTCGAGGAAGTTTATCGTTACAGACAGGAAAATCCTACAGCTCTGACGGTACGCATATTTGTACCGTTGAAACGTGGGATGTGTGCATCTACGATGGCGGCTGGGGTGGCGAACAGCCTCCAAAAGACGTAGTTGAAATGCCTGATCGCGAACCTGATGCTATAGTTGAGGAGACCATGGCATGCAATATGCCACTCCTATATCGCCTTATGGGTGACTGGCATCAGCAGCACATTGATTGGAGCTATACCGAGCAAACGGGTCTTGAGCGTCCGATCGCACACGGCGTTGCTCTTGGCGGCTATGTGATGCGCCATGCAATCTCGACATTTTTCCCTGGTGAGCCTGAGCGCATGACGCGCTTTAAGACTCGCATTACATCGCCAGTTATTCCAGGATGCAAGCTTCATACCAAAATGTGGCTGGTGGGCGAAAAGGAGATTCGTTTCCAGCTCGTTGATGCCGACGCTGATGAAACTGGTGCAAAACCTCATCTCAACTGGGGCATTATCGAATGGGACTAAGCGGGCATAAGCAGACAAGCAATCAAAAGTGGGTAAGAGCATGATCGAAAACATTAAAGGATTAACGCAGGTAACAAGCCCCCCTGATGCTGCTGTTGTTGAAGCGGCGGCCAAGATTGGGGATGGTGTTGTTAAAAAGTCGAAGCGCGCCGTTAAGAAGACCCTTGATGATGTGGCGATGACCCCCTTCCTTCGCAAGATTACGCTGTTTTCGAGTGGGGGATCATTTCTTGATGGTTATGTTCTTTCTTTAATTGGTGTCGCTCTGACGCAGATAGTTCCTCAGTTTGAGCTTTCCACCGAATGGGCAGCTGCAATTGGGGCATCGGTTCTCATGGGAATTTTTGTGGGCACTATTGCAGGCGGTTATCTGACTGATCGCATTGGGCGACGAAAAATGTTCATTATCGACATTATCGCTATTGGGGTATTTTCGATTTTGAGCGTGTTTGCTTCCACTCCTTTAGAGCTTGTGCTGGCTCGCTTCTTTATCGGAGTTTTTGTGGGCGCTGATTACCCCATAGCTACTTCCTTAATTGCCGAGTTCACACCCAAAAAGCATCGATCCATTTCGATGGGCATGGTTTCGGCTGCGTGGTATTTGGGCGCAACGGTGGCGGCATTGGTGGGCTATGCACTCTTCGCAGTGGAAGACGGTTGGAAGTGGATGCTTG
>JAVWLC010000205.1:0-880 GCA_036638175.1 Raoultibacter sp.
TCCCAGTGAGGCATATGCTGTGGTTCGTGCAGATGCAGCCGATCTTGTGGGCACCGATCGCATTACCATCAGCGAGGAAAACGGGATGGCGCGCCTGGATGCCAAGGGTATCGGCGGTCACGCATCAAAGCCCGAAGGCACCATCAACGCAATCGGCCTCATTGTCGATTATCTTCTCGATCATGATCTGTGCTCAGCAGATGAGCGTACCTTCCTTGAGCTTCAGCATAAGCTGCTTTCTGAAAGTGATGGCAACGGCGTTGGCGTCAAAACATCCGATGAGTATTTCGGGCCGCTGACACTTATCGGCGGAACCGTGCACATGGAAGATAGCTGCATTGTGCAAACCATCGACATTCGCTATCCCACTTCTATTACCTCAGATGAACTTATCGAGAAACTCGGTGCATTTGCTACTGAGATTGGTGCTAAGTTTGAAAATACCCTGCTCATGGTTCCGTTTTTGGTTGAGCCTGACTCGCCCATGATTCAGGCGTTGCTCGATTCGTTCAATGACGCAACGGGAATGCATGAAAAGCCGTTTACCATCGGTGGCGGCACGTATGCGCGCGAGTTTACTTCAGGAGCAAGCTTTGGTCCGAATATGCCGTGGGTAGAAAATCCCGATTGGATTGCGGGCGAACATAGTGCGGATGAGGGCGTCAGCGAAGAGCTCCTGCGCACGGCGCTCAAGATTTACATCCTGACAATTGATCGACTTATGAAACTTACGTACTAGACAGTACGCGGCGAAGATAGTGCGTACGAATGTCGGGCTCGGTTGGTATCGGGCCCGACATATCTTCAGACTGAGGACGGAAGTGAACCCATGGAAACCATTCCAACCATGCCGGGAATAACAATACTCGATGACGAATTG
>JAVWLC010000205.1:890-4853 GCA_036638175.1 Raoultibacter sp.
TCATGTTGGCCCAGAAGATGGGCATATCGAGCTTGAGAGTCTGTATAACACACGCGATCTCGGAGGCATCGAGACTTCCGATGGGCGTCATGTAAAACCGCGCATGCTAATCAGATCGGCTTTGCTTGCTGATGCAACGGAACATGATGCCAAATCACTCATTGATGATTTTCGTTTGCGTAAGGTGATTGATTTTCGCACGGAGGAAGAACGTCTCAAAAGGCCAGATCCTGAGGATCTGTTTCTGGGAGTTTCCTTCATTGATATTCCTGTCCTGAATACTCAAGCGCTGGGCATCACGCGAGAGGGTGGGATAAAAGGCCTCATTGAAGCGGCGAAATCGCTTGAAGCTGATCCCGCAGAAATAATGATCAAAATCTATCCGAGCATGCTCTTGAATGAGCGAAGCATGCAAGGGTATGCCGCATTTTTTGATGAACTTCTCAAGGACGAGGGTGCGCCATTAGGATCTGATCCGCTCATTGGAGACGCTTCGGCGCACGCTGAAGGATCGGTGCTCTGGCACTGTTCGGCAGGAAAAGACCGCGCTGGTCTTGCTGCGGCGCTCCTTTTGTATGTGCTCGGCGTTCCGTACGAGCGTATTCTTGCTGATTATCTTGCTACGAACAAATACATAGAGTCACACACTCAGGAGATTCTTGATATGTTGGCGACCTACCACATGGCCGAACGGCTTGATGGTAGCGTTCGGGTGCTCAACTCTGCAGATGAAAGATTTTTGAACGCTGCATTCGACTCGGTCAAGGAGCAGTATGGAGATATTGACACGTATCTGCGCGAAGCTCTGGGTATAACGTCCGAGAAAGTTGAAGCCCTCCGCGCAAAATACCTGGAAGCGTAAAGCGACGCTTTGCGAGCAGGTGTGTGCTGTTGCCTTTATAGGTGCATGACCTTGCGGGCGAAGAAGCGCATGGGCTTGTAGGGGAAGCTTTCGAGCTCGCGCTCCGCTAGTGCGAGTGCTTCGCGGATATGAATTCCTTGTGGGCAATTCTCTTCGCAGGCACCGCATTGAATGCATTCTGAGGCGCCGTGATCGCGCGTGTTGATCATGTACCAGTATTTACTTGAAAGCTTGCTCTTGATAGCGGTGTCGTTGAGTGCCGTGAAGCACATAGGAATGTTGACGTCCTGCGGGCACGGCATGCAGTAGCCACAACCCGTGCAGGGCACCTTGGTCGCTTCGCGCATTGCGGCGCGTACGCGTTCGTAGAGCTCAAGTTCAGTTTCGGTGAGAGCGTTAGGGAGGGCATCGGTTGCACAGGTGATGTTCTCTTCGATCATCGTTTGTTCTCCCATGCCTGATAGGACGCACAGCACCTCGGGGTGGTTGAGTACCCAGCGCAAGCCCCAATCGGCGGCAGAGCGTTGCATGGGTGCATCTTCGAAAACGTGTTGCGCGGTTGCAGGAAGACCGTTGACGAGCGTCCCGCCGCGGAGCGGTTCCATGACTATGACGGGCAACCCCTTTGCGGCTGCATATCCGAGTCCTTTGGTGCCGGCTTGATTGAACTCATCATAGTAGTTGTATTGGATCATGCAAAAATCCCAATCGTAGGCATCGACGATCTCAATGAAATCGTTGTATCCACCATGAAACGAAAATCCGAGGTTCTTGATTGCGCCCGAACGCTTCTTCTCTTCGATCCACTCGATGATGCCGAAATCGATAAGGCGCTTCCACGCTGCGAGGTTGGTGAGCATATGGATGAGGTAATAGTCGATGTATTCGGTTTGCAGGCGTGTGATCTGAGTGATAAAAGTTCGTTCAATATCTTCGCGCTTGCGGATCATGTTGTGAGGTAACTTTGTTGCAATGTTGACCTTATCGCGCATGCCGTCTTTCGCAAGAATCTTGCCGAGTAGGGTTTCGCTGCCAGGATACAGATAAGCGGTATCGAAGTAGTTGACGCCCGCTTCGATGGAGTATCTGATCTGTCGCTCGACTTCTTCAGGATCACGATTGAATCGCATACATCCGAATCCGAGTGCAGAAATCTGATCACCATTTTTCGAGTTTGAGCGGTACTGCATGCGAAATCCTCACGTCTGGGTAAAATCAGCCACCATTGTAGCAGGTGTGTAGGTACGGACACGGAAAGGGGAGCAGTTACCGAAAAACTCGCACGTCTGTTGACAAAAGCGACAACCCCGCACTATTTCGTTGAGAACCCCGTATCATGGCTGAAACTTTTCCTTGTGAATTAGTCGGAATTTCAACTTCAGGGGGCATCAATGAGCGAAACTAAAGAAACGACGACCAACCAATGGGCTGATCCGAGTGCGCTGGGGTTGTTTGGTCTTGCGATCATCACGCTGGTTGCGTGTTCGCAGAAATTCGGCATTACCGAAGGTGTTATGGGTGTTATGAGCTGGGCAATCTTCCTTGGTGGTTTCATGCAGCTGATTGCTGGTGTCATTGATTTCAAGAAGAACAACGTATTTGGTGGCACCGCGTTTATTGCGTACGGATTCTTTTGGTGCGCCATGGCATTTTCTTGGGCAGTTTCGAGCGGCATGCTGGGAGAATTGCCCGCTGCTGCATTCGACGCAAGTCAGACAGGCGTTGCTTTTGTGGCTTATTTCATCTTGACGGTGTTTATGACTATTGGAGCACTGCGGACAACAAAGGTCCTGTTCTTTATCTTTTTAGCCATCGATTTTTTGTTTCTCGGCCTTTCGCTCAGTGCGTTTGGCGTTGCCCCTGAAGTTGCTCACATGCTTGCTGCGGTGAGTGAGCTGATCATTTCGCTTCTGAGCTTCTATGGCGCAGGCGCTAACGTGCTCAATCATCACTTTGGTGAGCCATTCCTGCCACTGGGGAAGGCGTTCTGGACCAAGGGCTAGCGCATTGGCTGAGCGCCGTGTGTTGCGGGATCAGGCTGAACGCCTTGCTAGAGGATGAAGTAGTACGAGTCCACTAGGTAGGTCTGGTTGTATTTTGCAGCCAGTGTGGCCAGCCGCTTTTTGACGGTGGCTCCTGTTGCGTCACCATGCTCGAATCGATCCATGAGTTTGGCGAACGATGCGCGCTCCTGCTCGGTTGCAAGATTGGATACGTAGCCCCACACATGTTGCACAGCGTTGCGAAACGTTCCCGCTTCCGCTGGTTTTGCAAGTGCGTCTTCGACCAGCTGATAAAACTCTCGCGCGGGATAGGCCTGCTTGTCCTTAAGCAGGTTACGGATCTGCTGGTACGCATTCGGATCATGCTCTAGGACTGAGTACTTGTAGTGCGCCCAGGCGCGCTCAAGCGTCGCGATGGTGCCTTTGGACGTGGTGCAGTCGATGCATTTGAGGGCCGAGAGGTCCTTGTCTTTGACTTCAAGCATGATGTCGGTGGTTGTGGCCTTTTCGCCAAGCTGCTGGTAAAAAGTGAGGAACTCGGCGATTGCAATCGTTTCAGAATGGCTGCCAGGTTTTTTGCCTACAGCCTGCTGAGAATAGTGAATCTTTTGCTTGCCATCCGCTTCGTGCCATGTTGTGCGTGCCTGATTGAGCAGATCGTGTTCGCTTGTGCCCTCACCAGGGTTGATGCGATGGTGCAAAATGTCGAATACCACTGGAGCCCCACTGGCTTGGCTGATAGCAAGAACGTTTTCTGCGGTATAGAGCCGATCATCGTTTTCGATGACAAGGCGGCGCTTGATGGTATCGGGAAGCGCATCGTGCGCTTCGATGAACCGTTTGATGGCTTCTGGTTTGTTGTTGTAAACGCCACCGACGTGCAGAATGATTTTGTTCGATGCATCCATGTCGAGCGCATCAAGAAACGCATTGTGGTAGGCAAGATCTTCTACAGCGCGCGCGACCACAGTTTCGTTGGGGGAGTTCAAAACGGTGTATTGTCCAGGATGCATACTGAGACGGATTCCAAAGCGCCGAGCCTTTTCTCCCAGTGCGGCAAGGCGTTCACCGAACATTTCTTGCCAGTTTAAGGTATTG